>NZ_JAJDKB010000128.1:0-870 GCF_020589955.1 Faecalibacillus sp. TM498 | reverse complement strand
AGCTGGTTACATTCCAGGTTTAGTAGGTTTAGCTGCATGGTTATCAGTTACAAACACTTCACACATGGTAGAAGGAGCTAAAGAAGCTTTCACTGGTATCGCTGGTAATGAATTAGGAGCTACTGGTTTATTCACTGGTATGATTATTGGTGTATTATCTGTTGAATTATTCTGCTTCTTCGAAAAACAAGATGCATTAAAAATTAAAATGCCAGAACAAGTTCCACCAGGAGTTGCTCGTGCATTCGAAGTTTTAGTACCAGCTACTATTACTTTAATTATCACTGCTTGTATTGGATCAGCATGTTATAACTTAACTGGTTTATACTTAAATGATGTTATCAAAAATGGTATCCAAGGTCCTTTAGGAGCTGTAGGTGCTACAATTCCAGGTGTTATGATCATCTATTTAGTAATCATGTTATTCTGGTTAGTAGGTATCCATGGTAACAACATGTTATCTGCAGTAAAAGAAGCATTATTTACACCATTAGCACTTGAAAACGTTGAAAAATTCAACAAAGGTGAAAAACCAACAAACATCATCAACATGTATGCATTACAAATGTGGGGTGAATTCGGTGGTTCAGGTGTTACTATCGGTTTAGTAATCGCAATCATGATCTTTGGTAAACGTGAAGATAACAAAGCAATCGCTACATTATCATTAGTTCCAGGTTTATTCAACATCAATGAAACAGTTACATTCGGTATTCCAATGGTATTAAACCCAATCTTAGGTATTCCATTCGTAGTTGCTCCATTAATCACAATCATTATTGGTTATGTATTAACAGTTATCGGATTCTGTCCAGTTGCATGTTTAACAGTACCTTGGACAACTCCACCAATCGTATTTGGTTTCTTAGC
>NZ_JAJDKB010000127.1:0-936 GCF_020589955.1 Faecalibacillus sp. TM498 | reverse complement strand
ATGGGACATATTTTATGGGTAGAACCTGTATTTAAAGAAATGATTTGGGGAGGAAACCAACTTAAAGAAAAGTATGGCTATGCTATACCAAGTGATCAAACAGGAGAATGTTGGGCACCTTCAGCACATCCAAATGGTGATAATAAAATCAAAGAAGGTGAATTCAAAGGACAAACTTTATCAAAAGTCTTTGATGAACATCGTGAACTTTTTGGAAATATCAAAGATAAACAATTTCCATTACTTGTAAAAATCATTGATGCTTGTAATGATTTATCTGTACAAGTTCATCCAAATGATGAATATGCTGGTCTTCATGAAAATTCATTAGGAAAGACAGAATGCTGGTATGTCTTAGACTGTAAAGAAGATACAAAGATGGTCATGGGACATCATGCTAAAACCAAAGAAGAACTTGTAAAAGCTATTGAAAATGATGATTATGATCAATTATTAAATAAGTTTGATATCAAAAAAGGAGATTTCTTCTATATTCCAAGTGGAACGATCCATGCTATCTGTAAAGGGTCATTGATCTATGAAGCACAACAATCATCAGATATCACATATCGAGTATATGATTATCATCGAAAAGATAAGGATGGAAATGAAAGACAACTTCATGTAAAACAATCTATCGATGTGACAACAGTGCCTTATAAACCTTATGATCTAGCTAAACAAGTAGAAGAAACAATAGAAAATGGAACAAGAAAAGAGCTTGTATCATCTAACTATTTAACATTAAATAAATATGATATGACAGGCTATAATAAAGTAAAGAATGATAAACCATTCCAACTTGTATCAATCATTGAAGGACAAGGAACAGTAGAAGGAAAAGAAGTGAAAAAAGGAGATCATTTTGTAGTTTGTTCAGATCAAAAAGAAGTTGATTTTGATGGAACAATGACAGTAATGATTTGTACATTATAA
>NZ_JAJDKB010000126.1:0-937 GCF_020589955.1 Faecalibacillus sp. TM498 | reverse complement strand
AAATATGAGCAAAGTAAAAAACAGTTTTTTAGACCTAGTAGGGAATACACCACTAGTAAGAGTAAACAACTTAATCAAGAAAGATGAATTGAAAGCAGATGTACTCGCAAAACTAGAATACTTCAATCCCGCAGGATCAGTCAAAGACAGAATTGCAAAAGAAATGATCCAAGATGCACTAGAAAAAGGATTGATCAATGAAAATACAACATTGATTGAACCAACAAGTGGAAATACAGGAATTGGACTATCAGCCGTAGCGACAGCATTGAATCTAAAGATCATTATTACAATGCCAGAAACAATGTCGGTAGAAAGAAGAAATCTTATGAAGGCATATGGAGCAGAATTAGTCTTAACACCAGGAAGTGAAGGAATGAAGGGAGCAATCGCCAAAGCAAAAGAATTGGCATCACAAATCGAAAACAGCTTCATTCCAGGACAGTTTGAAAATCCAGCGAATCCAACAGCACACTATAAAACAACAGGACCAGAAATCTATGAACAAACAGAAGGAAAAGTAGATATCTTTGTAGCCGGAGTAGGAACAGGAGGAACAATTTCAGGGATAGGGAAATACTTGAAAGAAAAGAATCCAGAAGTAAAAGTAGTGGCAGTAGAACCAGCAAGCTCACCAGTATTATCAACAGGGAAAGGTGGAGCACATAAGATCCAAGGAATCGGGGCAGGATTTGTACCAGAAACATTGGATACAAAGATTTATGATGAAATCATTACAGTAGAAAATGAAGATGCATTTGCGACAGGGAAAGAAATGGCAAAGACAGAAGGAATCTTAGTAGGGATATCATCAGGAGCAGCATTATATGCAGCCAAAGAACTAGCCAAGAGAGAAGAAAATGCAGGGAAGACAATTGTCGTCTTATTACCAGATGGTGGAGATCGTTATTTATCAACACCTTTAATTCAAGATTAG
>NZ_JAJDKB010000125.1:0-975 GCF_020589955.1 Faecalibacillus sp. TM498 | reverse complement strand
GCATCTGAATAATGTGCTCCTCCACGTTTTGCTAATTGTTCTGGTTTATGATCTAAATCTGGATTTTTATATAATTCAAATAATTCATGTTCTGTTTGTTGTACTTGTTGTCCACGAGTTCCTACCTTAGGATCATTATATTCTTCTAAACCATGAGCCAACATTTCTTCTTCACGATAATAATATCTATGATATCCACATGGAATCATATTCATTTGAAGTAATTGTTCTTTAAAGAATGGAATATCATGAATGTTTGCAGGAATTCCCATATCTTTTCCTTCATACATTGCTTCAATGATATCTTTAGTCACTTCTTTACCATTTTCATCATAAACTTTATGCCAATGGAAATGGTTTAATCCAGCAAATTTATAAGTTAATTGATCTAATGTTTTACCAATTGTTTTTGGTTCATCAAGCATTGCCCCAACAGGAACATTACATAAACCAATGACTTTATCCCATTTACCAAATCTCATAACCGCTTCAGTTACCATTCCTGATGGATTTGTAAAGTTAACAAGCCAAGCATCTGGGCATAATTCTTTCATATCTTCAACGATTGATAAAATAACTGGAATTGTTCTTAAAGCTTTAAACATACCTCCAGCACCATTTGTTTCTTGACCTAACATACCATAGCTAAATGGAATTCTTTCGTCTTTAATACGAGCATTTAATAAACCAACTCTAAATTGAGTTGTAACGAAATCTGCATCTTTTAATGCTTCTCGACGATCTAATGTTAGATGAACTTTAACATCATAAGGAGAAGCATCCCACATACGTTGTGCCATTTTACCAACGATTTCTAATTTTTCTTTCCCATCTTCAATATCGACAAGCCAAATTTCCTTGATTGGAAGTTCATCATATCTTTTAATAAATCCTTCCATTAACTCTGGTGTGTAACTACTTCCTCCACCAATTGTTACAATTTTTACAGGTTTTTTACTCATTTTTATATCCTCC
>NZ_JAJDKB010000124.1:0-977 GCF_020589955.1 Faecalibacillus sp. TM498 | reverse complement strand
ATATTTTGAATTTTCAGTAATTATCTATGATAAACTATTTACTTATTCTTTATCCGTATTTAATTCTATCATGTTTCTACATAATTTGATAATGATTTACTTATAAATCTAATTTCTACGAAAATAATTGACTTACATAATTTTGAAGTCTATGAAGTATTCTTACGATATAGACATCATCATTCTTTACCATGTAAAAGACAACATAGTTTTTATAATGAACATATCTGTACCCACTGTTTACATCATTTTCAAGATACCATATATTTCCAATATCTGAATGACTCTTTAGATTTTCTATCTTATCTAAAATGCCTGACACTGTATTCTTTGCAGCTATTGGACTACATAATTTATATTTAATATAATCATAAATTTCATCAAGATCTCGTTGTGACTTTGGTGAATAGTGTATCTTATTCATTTTCAAATCTTTCCTTAAAATGTGATCTCATTGAATCTTCATCAATCCAGCCTTCTTCATTTGCTGAAGCTAAGCCTTCATTTAACATTTTCATTACTTCTAGTTCTGCTACCATCTTGTCATACTTCCTCGCTTTTCTTGACATTTCTTCTTGTTCATTTATATCCATAATAGTATAACAACCATGTCCATTTTTTGTTAAATAAACAGGAGAACCAACAGTAACATCTTCAAGTACTGCACTATAATTTCTTAAATCAGAGATAGGTTTTATATTTGGCATATTTTCTCCTCCTTTTATTAAAATCATTATACTATTATTTTACGTCATATTCAACGTAATATACTTCGTAAAATTTCACTTAACTTTTTATCCAATTTTCATTTGTACCATATCGATAATGAGAAGCTCCACATACTTCTTCATTTCCAGCACAATGTCCTTCATCTAATAATTGATTAATCAAAGTTTTAACTGAATAATCATTGCTACTATAATAAGACTCATAATCTTTATAATCTATTGAATGTGTCAGTTCTTTTCCACAATCAC
>NZ_JAJDKB010000123.1:0-1002 GCF_020589955.1 Faecalibacillus sp. TM498 | reverse complement strand
TGAGATTTTAACTTCAAAAAATATACGATTGACAATAGATAATTCAATTAAACAATTAGCCAAATATTTAGGTGCTCAATATAAAATTACTTTGGATGATAATATTTGTATCTTTAAAAGTATTCAATCAATGAAGTAGGTTTTAAATGGCCTGCTTTTTATTTTCGTGCCATAAAACTGACTTCCATGCCAGAAAAATATAAAAAGAAGAAAAAATACATAAAATAATAAGTGTAGAGAGGAAAATTTAAGAAATTTTCAAAAAATACTTGAGTATAAAGTGACTCTATAGTCTACATTGAAGGTGTCAAGGGAGGAAAGACTTATGAAAAAGAGTAAAAAGACATTAAAAATGTTAGGAATTTGTATTATTGGAATTCTAATTGTGGTGGTAATTAATATGTTAAAAGGACCAGAAGATCCATTTAAAAATCTTCAAGGAGGTAAGGTATTATATCAACATATTGAAGAAAAAAATCTTTTAAATAATCCTCAATGTGATTCATACTTTGTTTATTTTTATGAAGTAGGAAATAAGAAATGTGAAAAAGCAAATAAGGATCTTAAAAAGGAAATGACGATCATATCTAATGTTTATTATTTCAATGTTGAAGATACTACATTAAAAACAGGAAAAGATTTTGATTATAAAAATGTGACAGATTATAAAGATATTACAATAAAACAAGTACCAATGCTTATTCATGTAGAAAACAAAAAGATTGATCATGTTTATTACAAAGCAAGTGATATTAAAAAAGCATTAGAATAGTAGGTGAAAGTTATGTTGAAGTTTGCATTAGAAATGTTGTGGACAGAAAGGAAAAAAGCATATGGCTTAGTTATTTCTATTGTCACAACACTCAGTATTTGTTTATTGTTTTTACATTTTATGTTTAATCCCTTTTTAGCCAAAAAAGTTAGTTATTCAGATATTAAAACTTTTGGTGAACCTTATTGCATTATGTTGATGGGATTGTTTATTTTAATGGTTTGTGTTTC
>NZ_JAJDKB010000122.1:0-1028 GCF_020589955.1 Faecalibacillus sp. TM498 | reverse complement strand
ATTAATTTATCTTCATCAGACCAAGAATATAATTTTCTGATTTCTTTTCCGACTTTTTCTGATTCATGTTCTGCAGCTAATTTTCTCATTGCTTTGAAATGTGCTTGTCCTCCAGCTGCTGACATGTCTAATAAGAAGTCTTTTGCGAATGTTCCATCTTGGATATCTTTTAAGATTTGTTTCATTGCTTTCTTTGTATCTTCTGTGATGATCTTTGGTCCTGTAATATAATCTCCATATTCTGCTGTATTTGAAATTGAATATCTCATTCCTTCAAATCCTGATTGATAGATTAAGTCTACAATTAATTTCATTTCATGGATACATTCAAAGTATGCATTTCTTGGATCATATCCTGCTTCTACTAATGTTTCAAATCCTGCTTGCATTAAAGCACATACTCCACCACATAAGACTGCTTGTTCTCCAAATAAGTCTGTTTCTGTTTCTGTTCTGAATGTTGTTTCTAATACACCTGCTCTTGCTCCTCCAATTGCTAGTGAGTATGCTAATGCGATGTCTTGTGCTTTTCCTGTGTAGTCTTGTTCTACGGCTACTAGACATGGTGTTCCTTTCCCTGCTTGATATTCACTTCTTACTGTATGTCCTGGTGCTTTTGGTGCAATCATTGTTACATCAACATTTTTTGGTGGTACGATTTGATTGAAATGAATATTGAATCCATGAGCAAACATGAGCATGTTTCCTTCTTCTAGATTTGGTTCAATTGATTCTTTATATAATTTTGCTTGTAATTCATCGTTGATTAAGATCATGATGATATCTGCTTTTTTTGCAGCTTCTGCTGATGTACAAACTTCAAATCCTTGTTCTTCAGCTCTTTTCCATGATTTTGATCCTTCGTATAATCCTACGATGACTTTTACTCCTGATTCTTTTAAGTTTAATGCATGTGCATGTCCTTGTGATCCGTATCCAATGATGGCTACTGTTTTCCCATCTAATAATGATAAGTCACAATCTGATTCATAAAAAATTTTTGCCATTTTTAATGTCCCCCTTAATTT
>NZ_JAJDKB010000121.1:0-1065 GCF_020589955.1 Faecalibacillus sp. TM498 | reverse complement strand
CTTTTTCTGATAAAAGAAGTAAATCTTTTTGATTAAGAAAAATTTGTCCATGAGTGGCTTCATCTATCGTTGATAAGATATTAACGAGAGTTGTCTTTCCTGAACCAGAGGCACCCATAATACAAATAAAATCACCTTTTTCTACTTCAAAATCTAATCCATTTAAAGCAACCTTGGGATGAACACCATAAGGATTATAAACTTTCTTTAAATTTCTAATTTCCATGTAACTCATAATTTTGACCTCTTTTCTTTAAATAAACAATCAATTCAGCCATTCCATAAGGAACAACAAACTCAAGTAAAACAATCCCAACAAGTCCTAAATTAATCGATGCACGAATTAAAAAAGTACACGCAATACTTAAAATATAAATACCTGCAAAGATCCATAAAACGACATAAAATCCATTTCCTTCTTTATAAGATATTTTCTTAACATCTTGATTTGTAAGTCCCATCTTACATAAGTTTTTAAAATGTTCTTTCTTTTCTAAAGCATCAATATCAAAACGACTGACAACACTTAAACATAAAACAAAATTAATTAAGACAGCGCCAATGTGTAAAGCAATATGCAACATCTTCATATGAAGTGATGAGAAAATAAATGTTGGAATTAAAATTACTGCAAGCATAATAAAGACAATGAGTAATTTACTTTGTTGCATAAATAAAGCTAAATCACCTAAAACAATCGTATCTTCTCCTTTTAGATTCAATGAATCAACCATTTCATTTAAAGTATGAGGAATGAAATAATAAAACAAACCATAAGCACTGATAGCTCCAATACAAGAAGCAATCGCAAATCCTGCATCTAATTCTTCTCCTACATACATCGCATAAAGTCCTAAGAAATAACCTAAAATGTAGATATAATCAGGTATGATAAATACACGATGATCTTCTTTTTGTGTTGTAATATATTTATCTTTAATGAGTGATGATAAAGAATTATTGTTGATATAGTTGATTTGCATAGCAATTAAAACAACTAAAATACAAATAACTAAAATTCCTATCATTGAAAATAATCTTGTATTAAAATAGAAAACACTTTGA
>NZ_JAJDKB010000120.1:0-1160 GCF_020589955.1 Faecalibacillus sp. TM498 | reverse complement strand
GAAATTCCTTGTCAGGTAAGTTCTGACCCGCACGAAAGGCGTAACGATTTGGGCGCTGTCTCAGCTGTAGACTCGGTGAAGTCTTAGTACCTGTGAAGATGCAGGTTACCCGCGACTAGACGGAAAGACCCCATGGAGCTTCACTGCAGGTTGATATTGGGATTTGATGCAGCATGTACAGGATAGGTAGGAGGCAAAGAGATGGATACGCCAGTATTCAAGGAGCCGCTGTTGGGATACTACCCCTGTTGTATTGGATTTCTAACCGGACGACGTAGAGCCGTTGACGGGACAGTGTCAGTCGGGCAGTTTGACTGGGGCGGTCGCCTCCCAAAGAGTAACGGAGGCGCCCAAAGATACCCTCAGCTTGGATGGAAACCAAGCGCAGAGTGCAAAGGCAAAAGGGTGTTTGACTGCGAGACCCACAAGTCGAGCAGGGACGAAAGTCGGGCTTAGTGATCCGGCGGTGCTGAATGGAAAGGCCGTCGCTCAACGGATAAAAGCTACCCTGGGGATAACAGGCTGATCTCCCCCAAGAGTTCACATCGACGGGGAGGTTTGGCACCTCGATGTCGGCTCATCGCATCCTGGAGCTGAAGTCGGTTCCAAGGGTTGGGCTGTTCGCCCATTAAAGCGGTACGCGAGCTGGGTTCAGAACGTCGTGAGACAGTTCGGTCCCTATCTGTCGTGGGCGCAGGAAATTTGAGAAGAGCTGTCCTCAGTACGAGAGGACCGGGATGGACGCATCAATGGTGGACCAGTTGTCACGCCAGTGGCATAGCTGGGTAGCTAAATGCGGAAGGGATAAACGCTGAAGGCATCTAAGTGTGAAACCCACTTCAAGATGAGATTTCCCATTGCGCAAGCAAGTAAGACCCCTTAAAGACGATAAGGTAGATAGGTCAGGAGTGTAAGCATGGTGACATGTTAAGCGGACTGATACTAATAGGTCGAGGGCTTGACCGAAAAGGCAAGCGAGCTTGAAAGAAGAAAAACTACTGTCTGGTTTTGAGTGTCCTGAAGACACTTGACAAGAAGAATCTGGTAATGATAGCATGATGGACACACCTGTACCCATTCCGAACACAGAAGTTAAGCATCATCGCGGCGAAGATAGTACATTGTGCGAAAATAGCTCGTTGCCAGTTCCTTCTTTTTTT
>NZ_JAJDKB010000119.1:0-1192 GCF_020589955.1 Faecalibacillus sp. TM498 | reverse complement strand
TTGCATGTTTAACAGTACCTTGGACAACTCCACCAATCGTATTTGGTTTCTTAGCTACAGGTGCAAACGTTATGGGTGCAGTAACTCAAGCAATCTTAATTGTTGTTTCAACAGTTATCTATGTACCATTCTTAATTGCATACGAAAAATACCAAAACAAACAAGCTGCAGAAGCTTAATAATGAAATTGACAAGGATACGTTGTATTCTTGTCTTTCATTGTATATAAAGGTACAATGGATTTAGAGGTGAGAATATGAGTCTATTATCAACAATTGAATACCAAAATGGTTTTAGTGATTTAGAAAAGAAAATAGCAGATTATTTAATTGAACATAAAGAAGATGTGATTCATATGAATCTTAAAGAGTTAGCAGAAGCAACTTATACTTCAACAGCAACAATTAGTCGTTTTTGTAAGAAATTGGGAGAAAAAAATTTTAATGACTTTCGTGTTCATTTTGCCGAAATAACTCAATCTCAAACATTCTCTACAATAAATTTTAATAAGCCATTTCTTCAAGATAGTTCGAAAAATGAAATTTGTCATAATGTTGGAGAAATCTATAAACAAACCATTGAAGGAACTAATCAAGTTCTTGATATGAATGAATTAGAAAAAGCAGTGGATTATATTGATAAAGCAAACATCATTGATTTGTTCGCGGTAGGAGATTCTTTTTTATCAGCATTAATGTTTGAACATAAAATGACTTATGTCAATAAGCTTGTTAACTTGAAAATTATTCCTACAGAGCAAACTCAACAGGCTTTGTATACGACTAAAAATTCAGTAGCGTTAATTATTTCCTATTCAGGACAAACAAATGAAATTAAACCTATTGTTGAACGTATTAAAATAAATGGGGGAACCATTATTGCAATCACTTCTTTAAATGATAGTTATTTGAGAATAAAAGCAGATATTTGTTTAACAATGTGTTCAAAAGAAAATATTATTAATAAAATTGGAACATTTTCTTCTAAAATAAGTAGTGATTATATTATAGATTTAATCTATTCCTTACTCTTTAAAAAGAATTATCAAGAATTACTTATTAAAAAAGTATCTATGAATTTAGATTGGGATGAAAGAAGAAATGAATCAACACATGAAAAAGGAAAAGGAGAATAGTGATGGGACATATTTTATGGGTAGAACCTGTATTTAAAGAAATGATTTGGGGAGGAA
>NZ_JAJDKB010000012.1:0-62756 GCF_020589955.1 Faecalibacillus sp. TM498 | reverse complement strand
TCCCCATACGCCCTTTCTTGCTTTACCTTCTAGGTTTGCTTGCTTGAACTTTTTTTCGTTTACACTTGCTGTAAAATCTTAGTTACTTTCGACTTTTCGTACTAGACCTTTTCTTTAATGTCTAATCTCTTCTTTATCGTTTTCGCAATTTTTTTTACTACTATCCAGTTTTCAATGTCCTCTTGAATGTCTAAGACATTCAAAACCAAACAAGAAAGCACAACTTTCTCTCCCTAGAAAGGAGGTGATCCATCCCCACGTTCCCGTAGGGATACCTTGTTACGACTTCACCCCAATCATCAGTCCCACCTTAGACAGCTCCTTCCTTGCGGTTAGGCCACCGGCTTCGGGTGTTACCGACTCTCATGGTGTGACGGGCGGTGTGTACAAGGCCCGAGAACGTATTCACCGCGACATGCTGATTCGCGATTACTAGCGATTCCATCTTCGTGCAGTCGAGTTGCAGACTGCAGTCCGAACTGAGAACAGTTTTATGGGTTTCGCTCCACCTCGCGGCTTCGCTTCCCTCTGCTCTGTCCATTGTAGCACGTGTGTAGCCCAGGTCATAAGGGGCATGATGATTTGACGTCATCCCCGCCTTCCTCCGGCTTGTCACCGGCAGTCTCGCCAGAGTCCCCAACTTAATGCTGGCAACTGGCAACAGGGGTTGCGCTCGTTGCGGGACTTAACCCAACATCTCACGACACGAGCTGACGACAACCATGCACCACCTGTCTTCTCTATAGCTATCTCTCCATCTCTGGAGCCTTTAGATCGATGTCAAGACCTGGTAAGGTTCTTCGCGTTGCTTCGAATTAAACCACATGCTCCACCGCTTGTGCGGGCCCCCGTCAATTCCTTTGAGTTTCATTCTTGCGAACGTACTACTCAGGCGGAGTACTTATTGCGTTAACTGCAGCACTGAGGTTTGACCCCCAACACTTAGTACTCATCGTTTACGGCGTGGACTACTAGGGTATCTAATCCTATTTGCTCCCCACGCTTTCGGGACTGAGCGTCAGTTATGCGCCAGATCGTCGCCTTCGCCACTGGTGTTCCTCCATATATCTACGCATTTCACCGCTACACATGGAATTCCACGATCCTCTCACACACTCTAGCTCTACGGTTTCCATGGCTTACCGAAGTTAAGCTTCGATCTTTCACCACAGACCCTTAGTGCCGCCTGCTCCCTCTTTACGCCCAATAATTCCGGATAACGCTCGCCACCTACGTATTACCGCGGCTGCTGGCACGTAGTTAGCCGTGGCTTTCTTATAGAGTACCGTCACTTGGATATCATTCCCTATATCCACCGTTCTTCCTCTATGACAGAAGTTTACATAACGAATTACTTCTTCCTTCACGCGGCGTTGCTCGGTCAGGGTTTCCCCCATTGCCGAAAATTCCCTACTGCTGCCTCCCGTAGGAGTCTGGGCCGTGTCTCAGTCCCAGTGTGGCCGGTCACCCTCTCAGGTCGGCTACGCATCGTCGCCTTGGTAGGCCGTTACCCTACCAACAAGCTAATGCGCCATAAGTCCATCATCTACCAGTCCCGTAGCACTTTTCATATAGAGTTCATGCGATCTCTACACCTATGCGGTCTTAGCTGACGTTTCCATCAGTTATCCCCCTGTAGATGCCAGGTTACTTATGTATTACTCACCCGTTCGCCACTCTTCACCGATGTGAAGCGTTCGACTTGCATGTATTAGGCACGCCGCCAGCGTTCATCCTGAGCCAGGATCAAACTCTCCATTGTCCTTCTATCTCTTCAGACAACTTTGGTCTGTTTAGCTCTTTTTTTGTTTTCTGTTTATTTCTAAACTCTCATTGACGTTGTGTTTTATTCTTTCCTGTTCAGTTTTCAATGTCCTCTCACTTGACTCTCTCGTCGAGTGCCCATTTATATTACCATCCTCTCTCCCTTTTGTAAAGCTTTTTCTTGTCCTTTTTTTATTTTTTTCTCTATTCCCCTCTTTTTCTGCCTTTATATCGTTTTTTTTATCCCACTCTTTTTTTTACCTTTTTCTCTTCTTTGTCTAATATACCGTGTTTTTACAACAAAAAAAGACCTTTTTAGTGGTCTTCTTTCAAACTTTTAACAAATAAAATGTTAATAGTCTGAAGGACCTATTTCCTCAATAGGCCCTTATTTTTGAATAAACTTTTGATCTTCTTTTGGTATTCCTGTTTCATCTAAAAAATAGCGTTCAACTTTCATATGTAGATGATATTTGATTCTTAGTTCCATTATTTGATCCATGATGCTAGAAGAATGATGTAAATCAATTGCTTCTTGATTATCCCAACTATCCACTAATAAAACCGTTTCTTCATCTTCTACTGAAAAGAAATATTCATAACGTCTATTTCCTTTTTCTTTTTTAATTTCATCAACAAGACCACTTGTTAACATCTCTTTGACAAAAGCTTTTGCACTTCCATTTTCTCCAGTATAGTAAATATGAACAGTAATTGCGTTATTCTTTTTCAAGACTTGATTTCAAATTTTCAATACGTTGATTGATTTCATCAATCTTTTGAACAACTGGAGCAGCTTTTTCATCAAAGACATTGTCCTTATTTAAAACTTCATAATACAACTTTCCTAATTCAATGAATTGATCATCCAAATCAGCTTCTGCACTTTTAATACTTACTTTTGTTTTTGCAGTATCTACAAGTTCAGAAGATTTTTCAATTGTTTTTTCCGTAAACTTTGCTGCTTTCTTTGTTAAATCATCAAATAATGCCATACTTTTCCCTTCTTTCTTTCAATAATTTTATCATATTGACCTTTATAATTAAACATTTATAATTAAGACTGTTTGGAGGTATTTATGAATCATCGATTAGAAAATGAAAAAGTGTCATCACTTTTATTCTCGCTTGCTTTACCATCCATTTTGGCACAGCTTGCAACGCTTATTTATAATATGGTTGATCGTATTTATATTGGTAGACTTCCCGATGGTGGTTTATCCATTGCGGGAATTGGTTTATGTACATCAATTATTACAATCATTACTGCTTTTAGTAATCTTTTTGGTCGAGGTGGTGCTCCACTCGCCTCTATTAAATTAGGAGAAAAGAATCCCAAAGAAGCTGAAAGAATTTTAGGAAATGCTTTTAGTAGTTTAATTTTAACCTCGCTTATCATTATGTTTTGTCTTTTTGTTTGGGGTGATAAAATTCTTATTCTTTTTGGAGCAAGTCAAAAAACACTTCCTTATGCTTTATCTTATTTAAGAATTTATGCAGTTGGAACTGTGTTTATCCAATTAACAGTCGGTCTTAATTATTTTATCAACACTCAAGGTTATGCGAAGTTTGGCATGATGACTTTACTTATTGGTGGTATTTTAAATATTATTTTAGATCCTATCTTTATCTATGTTTTACATATGAATGTTGCTGGTGCTGCCCTTGCAACCATTATTTCACAATTCGTCTCATGTATTTGGGTGTTATCTTTTTTATTTGGTAAAAAGACAATTATAAAAATAAGAAAAGAATATCTTTTATTTGATAAAAATATTATGAAAAAAATATTAGGTTTAGGTTTTACTCCTTTCTTTATGTCATCAACAGAAGGAATTTTACAAGTCGCCTTTAATAGACAGCTTCTTCTTTATGGTGGAGATTTATCGGTAAGTGCTATGACAATACTTCTTTCAATGTCACAAATCCTATCTCTTCCTATGGAAGGAATCGCCCAAGGAGCACAACCTATTATTAGTTACAATTTTGGCGCAAAAAAATATGATCGTGTAAAAGAGACTATTAAAATTACGATCAAAGTAGCTTTAACCTATTCAATTATTGGTGTTTTGCTAATGGAAGCATTTCCTCAAGTATTTGTTTCCTTATTTGCTAATAATACTCAGTTAATTCAACTTTCTTATCAATTATTAAGAATCTATATCTTTGGCTTTATTATCATGGGTGCTTTCTCTACTTTTCAACAAACCTATAATGCATTAGGTTGTGGAAAAAATGCATTTTTCTTTGCATTCTTTAGAAAAATCATTTTATTAATACCTTTGATTTATCTGTTACCATTTATTTTACCAAGTTATGGAGTTTATGCTGTTGTTCTAGCAGAACCGATTTCAGATTTAATGACAACAATTCTTAATGGTATTTATTTCAAGCATTTTGTGAAAAAAACACTCGCTTAAAAAAGAGGCTACAAAAGCCTCTTTTACTCTAATTAAAAATATCTTTTTCTACCTTTAAGCTCATTATTTATGATTGAAAGTATTTTTCTATTTCTTTAATTTCTTTTTCTGGTATTTCTAATAAACAAACCGCTTCTTTAAATGACATTTGTAATCTTTCCATTAGTTTTCTTACATACTCTATATTCTTTTCTTTACGTTCTATTTTTTTCCTTAGTTGATTCCTTGGCTAATTCCTTGATTGATTCCTTCATTTCTTGCTTTTCTTTCAAGATAGTTTGCATATACAATCATGATGTACTTCATGGTAATGATACATTTCATTGCGAATAACTTGTTCTAATAATTTACGATCTTGTAAATCTGTTAGATTTTTAAGTTTTGCAATAAGTTCTAATAATTCTTCTTTACTTAAAGCACGACAGCCCACAAGAATTTTCACAATAGCAACAAGTTCTTTAGAAACTAAAAAATGATCGAACTTTAAAGAATACGTTTTACTTTGATAAGAATAAAGAAGTTCACTATTTCCTACCACATCTCGATTATCCGCTAAGAAATTTTTAATTTCATTAATATCTCTTGTAATACTTTTTGTAGATACTTCATATTCACTAGCAAGATTAGAAACAGAAAGTTCTTCTCCTTTAAAAGCTCTATAAAAAATATCTAACACTCTATTTTTCTTTTGATTATTTACCATTTGTCCCACTTCCTTATTACAGCTTCTATTATAGAGTTCAACTAAGACAGCCCCATGTCCTAGTAAAAATATTCTAAAAAAATTATACCACGCAAAAAAAGGAAATGGTTTCCCATTTCCTCACTTACAAATTCTAAACTTTTAAAGCTATTGTATAAGCTCCCCAAATAGCAGTCATAAGATTACTTGGATGAATAGCATCTCCTAATAAGTAAACATTATCACCTTTTATTGAATCATATAATGTTTGATTTGATTTATATCCAACAGAAACAACAACTGTATCTGCATCAATTGTTTTTGGAATATGATGTACTCCAAACAATGACATCATACGTGCTCTATTGTTGATATTTGGTTGATTGGTTGTCATTACATTAATTAATAATTTTCCATCTTTATATTCTTTAACTGTTGCATTTTTATAAATATCCACATGATAATGTTCCATTAATTCAACAAGCATATTATAGTTTGGTGCAGCAAGACCTTCAACGTTCATAATTGTTGGAAGTGCTTCTACTACAGATACTTTCTTATTCTTTCTTGCTAAATCATAAGCCAATTCACAACCTGTAAGGCCTCCACCAATAATGACAACATTTTGGTCCTTAATATCTTGTTTATCTAAAACATCTACAGCGTATCTTACATTTGGTTGATCAAATCCAGGAATCATGTCTAAATGTTTTTCACTTGCTCCCGTAGCTACAAAAACAACATCATATTTTTCTTTATCTTCTACCTTAAATTCTGTATTGAATTTAACATTCACACCTGTATCTTTAATTTGTTTTTTATACCAAGCAAGTAAACGACGATCATCATCTTTAAAATCAAAAGCACTTGCTTCATTAAAGACACCACCTAGACGATTTGTTTTTTCATAAAGGTCAACCTCATGACCACGAAGAGCAGCAACACGTGCAGCTTCCATACCAGCAATACCGCCACCAACAACTGCAACCTTCTTTAAAACATCTGCTTTCGTAATATTATAATGATTTTCCATACCACATCGTGGATTTAAAGCACATGAAATATCTTTAGAACTCATTGTTTTCATATCAACTTGGAAAATACGTGCTAAGCATCCAAAATGACAAGAAATACATGGTCGAATATCATCTTCTTTTCCTTCTTTGAATTTATTTGCAAGATCTGGATCAGCTAATAATGGACGCCCCATACCCATCATATCAATCTTTCCTGCCGCAATTTCTTTTTCAGCAAGTTCAGGATCATCAAAACGTCCACCACAAATAACTGGAATGTTGACCCATTGTTTTACCTTTTCAACATCTTCCAAGTTACATGCTTTTGGCATATATACTGGTGGATGTGGCCAATACCACGCATCATATGATCCATTATCACAATCAAGCATGTCATATCCTGCTTCTTCTAACATTTTAGCAACTTTTTCACTTTCTTGATAATCTCTACCAAATTCTTGATATTCTTCTCCAGGTAAAGCACCTCTATTAAAATCTTTTGTTTTACTTACAACTGAATATCGAACGGAAACTGGGAAATCTTGTCCACAAGCTTTTTTAATTGCTTTAACAATTTCACATGGGAATCTTAAACGATTTTCTAAACTTCCACCATATTCATCATTACGTTTATTCCATGCAGCAATCGTAAATTGATCCAACAAGTAACCTTCATGAACCGCATGAATTTCTACCCCGTCAATACCGGCATCTTTAGCGGCTTTAGCCCCCATGGCAAACCATTCAATATATTGATGAATGTCTTCAATACTCATTTCAGGATTATTTTTAGATGGATCCCATACATTAGGCATTGAACTAGGTGCTGGATCTGTAGCATGAATAGATGCTCTACCAGACATTGCTGTTAACATAACAAATACTTTTGATCCATATTTATGAACACCATCTGCTAAGTATTTCATGTTTTCAGTATAGCTTTTTACATCATTGACAATACTTGGAAGCCCTGCTCCTTTAGGTACTGGAACTAAACCAGTAATAATTAACCCTGTTCCTCCTTTAGCTCTTTCAATATAATAATCTGCTCCATCTTTTGTATAACTTCCGTCATTATTCATCATACGTGGTGAAAAGACCCCCATTGGAAGTAATGCAATACGATTTGGAACTTCTACTGTACCGATTTTAATCGGTGAAAATAAATGTTGATATTTATTCATACCAAATTCCTCCTTGAATTAGTTCACTGAACTTATTCAGTTTACTTATATATACATCGTAAGCCTTTACAATTCAATTGTCAATAACTTAATAATTTTTTCACATAGAAACAAAAAAAAATAGAAAGACTTTCGTCTTTCTACAAACCAATATAATCTAATACAATAGAAATTTCTTCATGCACTGCTTCTATTAAATCATAACTTCCATTATGACAACACCAATCATAAATACTTCCTCGACTAATTCTTAACATCATTTTAGCAGCATGTTCTTTATTCATATGTTGTATATTATTTAAGTTTTCTAAAAGTTTTTGATAAAGATATCTTTCATCACTATGAAGATATGTATTTTCAGCATTTATTTGATTTTTAAAACAAATAGTTGTCATCTTTAAACCAATATCTAAAAAAACATCTTTTATTTGAAAATCAATTAGAAAGAGAATAGCCTCTCTTTCACTATCAAAAGTTTGCTTTTCATAAGCTTCTTTTAACATCTGATCAAATTCGTAATATCCATAATCAATGATGGCTTCTTTATTTTTATAATGATAATAGACAGATCCTACAGAAACATTTGCTGCCTTAGCAATATCACTTACTTTTACCTTATCATATCCAAATTCATCAAATAACTTAAAAGCAACATCATATATTCTCTTTTTCGTTTCTTCTCTTTGTATATCTCTAGTAGTCATCCTATTCCTCATTTCTAAACAGAATAGATTTTATCAAAACTTATTAAAAAATACAAATAAGTTACATATTTCCAGATTCTAATGCTTTAAAAAAATCATGTGCTTCATCATGGATATTTACTTTCTTTGTTGCCTCAAGAACATACCACGTAAATTCTAAATCTTGAATAATAATAGGAATTCTCTTACCACATCTTTGTAGAAAATAATCTTCTTCAATTAATCTTCTAGCAACATCACTAATCACTTCTAATAATTCATAATACCCTACTGGACCTTTTCCTATATATCTACAATTTTCATCATAACAATCAGGATCTTCATAACCAATATTCTCTATACCTTCTTGTTTATACCACGCAAATAAAGTTTCCATTCCTTTTTCATCAAGCATATCTTTATCATCTTGCTCTAAATATGCATAATTCCATCTTTCTTCACTATAAAGACCTTCATCATCTCCAGAATATTCACTTTTAAAGAAAGTTTCATTATTTAAAGAAATACTAAATTCACAAACATTAGAATATTCTTTATATGTATATGCTTCATTACTATATAGAAAAAAGGTAATAGAATAAGCATCTGACATATCCCAATGATCCATTTCATTTTTTATCTTATTATAAAAATATTCTCTTAAATCAATCATCACTCTAATCCTTTCTTTGTTTATTTATTTAATTATACTTGATAATCAAAGTGATTAAAATAAAAAAATCCTCCTCGTTGATTTCAACGAAGAGGACATGTTAATTAATCATTTCTTTTTCTTCTTGCTAATACAAATACACATCCTGAAATAAACATCATTACTGCAAATGCTGTAATTGCTGTATTATCTCCTGTTTTTACTTTTGATTTTTGTGTATTTTTCTTTGTTTCTGTTTTAACTGTTTCGTCTTTTTTATTTGTTGATTCATCTTTTTTATCAGATGGATTTGTTGGTTCTTCTTTTTTGTTTTCTGTTAATGCTTCATATGCTTTATTTAATGTTGCTAATGCTTCATCAAGGTCTTCTTGTGAACTTACTTTGCTTAATACTTCTTGTGCATTTTTCAATGCAATTTCAAATACTGACCATGATGCATCAGTATAGTTTCCTTTTTCAAGTTTTTCTAATTCTGCTACTTTATTTGCTAATGTATCTCTATCGATTACTTTTGCATCATATGTTATTCCATAACCATTATCATATAAGATTTCATCAGAGAATGACCCTACTTCTCCTGCAGCAGTTGTTGTAAGAACGTATTTAGGAATACTAACTGGTAATTTTCCAGATGCTCCAAAGACACCGAATGCAACTTCAACACCAGCAGTAATATTTGGTCCAGATGCAGAAGTAGAACCTGTTGCTCCACCAATTAATTGTTCTGTTGGATCTCCTTTTGAACCATATACTGCCATAATAGCATCAGCATTGGGATACATTTGTACGTCATAAGGTTTGTTTGCAGAGATAACAACTGTTGTTTTACTAGCATCTGCTTTTTCAACATAATCAACTAAATTATATGGTGTACCAGTGTAGTTATTGTTGTAATGTGCTTTAGCTACATTTAATCCACTATTGTCTGAAACAACTACAAGAGTATCACACCAATCTAGTAAATCTGTCATAGATGAAGTATATGTTGAACCATCAGCATTAATAACTGTTGCATCAGAAGCAAGTGTACGATCCATATATCTTGTTACTTTTACTTCTGCACCATCTGGAATTAATCCAGCATTTTTAGCACGTTCAGCACCATATTTCATTAATGATCTTTGGTTATTTTCAGCTGCTACTAATAATACTTTACTTTTTTTAGTAACATTTAATGGTAATGTGTTGTTTTCATTTTTAACAACTGTTACAGCTTTAGCAGCGATTTCTCTTTCTTTAGCTTTGTTTTCATCACTACCTACTGTTGCTAATGCTTTTTCTAATGAATAGTTAGATTCTTTCCAATCTAAAATTCCTTTATTTTCTTTTAATGTTAAGATTCTTGTTACAGCATCGTCTAATCTAGATTCTTGAATTTCACCATCATTTACTGCTTTTTCTACACCATCAATAATGGCATCTAATTTAGACATATCTTCTAAACAAGTAATATTTGTTGGCATACAAATTAAGTCTACTCCTGCATTAATAGCAAGTTTGACTGCTTGTACTTCATCATAAGTTGCTGCGATACCTGCCATATTCATTGCATCAGTAACAACAACACCTTTAAATCCCATTTCTTCTTTTAATAAGTTTGTTAGAATTTTATGAGATAGTGTTGAAGGTAATTTTTCTTGTTTTTTTGTTTGTTCTGAATAAACAGTTGTATCATCTAATTGAGGGTAAAGAATATGAGCTGACATGATCATTTCAATACCTTGATTAATTGCAACTTGATATGGTTTTAATTCATTATTTAACAATTCTTCTTTTGATTTATCAACCATTGGTAATCCATAATGTGAATCAGTGGCTGTATCTCCATGACCAGGGAAATGTTTTGCGCACCCAATAACATTATATTCAGCTAATCCTTCAATTTCAGCTGAGGCCATTTTTCCAACCATTTCAGCATCTTCACCATATGAACGTAATCCAATAACTGGATTATTAGCATTATTATTAACATCTACAACTGGTGCTAATGTTGTATTAATTCCTAAAGAACTTAATTCACTACCAATAATTTCTCCAGCAATTTTAGCATTATTCACATCACCTGTTGCTCCTAATGCCATATTTCCTGGTAAAGCAGTTCCTGATCCTAAACGGTAAACAATTCCACCTTCTTGATCAGTTGTAATCAATAATGGGATACCATTATCTTTTGTCGCTGCTTTTTGTAGATCCATTGTTAAATCAAAGCTTTGTTCAGTTTCTTTAATATTATTTGCAAAGAAAATAACAGATCCAAAATCATAATCTTCTACTATTTTTTGTACTTCTGAATTCATTTTAGTAAAATCAGATTTTGCTTCATCATCTGCTGTTTTCCATTGTCTAAAATCAACCATCATCATTTGTGTTATCTTTTGTCTTAATGACATATTTGATAACAAACTATCAACTCTTGAAGTTGTAGCACCAACCCCTGACATAGCCATTGAAGCGACCATTGATAGGGACATTGCTGATGCAAGAACTTTCTTCATTCTTTTTCCCATTTATTCATATTCCTCTCTATAATTTGCACTTAATATTGTCTAGACATGTTGTACAATATGTATTGTAACAAAAACAAAATCATTTTGAAAGCCTTTTCATACATAAAATTTCATTTTTTTATAAATATATTTAAAATATTATTTCGAAATAAAAAAAGAAATGAAATTAATCATTTCTTAAATTGTTGATGTTGAGCTTGAATATAATCATGATACCACTTAAAACTATCCTTCTTATAACGTTTATAAGTACCATTTCCTAAATTATCACCATCTACATAAATAACTCCATATCTTTTTGCCATTTCACAGCTTCCAGCTGAAACAATATCAATAACACCCCACATAATGTAACCAATAACATCAACACCATCATCAATGGCTTCTTCTATTTGTTTAAAATGTTGTTTTAAATAATCTATTCTATAAGGATCATGAATTGAAAAATCACTATTTAATTGATCTCTTGCTCCTAAGCCGTTTTCTGAAATAAAAATTGGTTTTTGAGTACGATCATACATTTTATTGAGCATAATTCTAAGACCGATTGGGTCAATTTGCCATCCCCATTCACTTGCTTTTAAATAAGGATTTTTAGTTGAAACTACTAAATTACCTGCTGTTTGTTGTCCATCTTCTTGAACAGTAGCAATTGAACTTGAATAGTAAGAAAAGCTAACAAAATCACAAGCATATTCTTTTAACAATGCTTCATCGCCCTCTTCCATTTTTAAATGAATATCATTTTCTCTAAAAAAGCGATCCATATAACTTGGATAATGACCATTAGCTAAAATATCAACTGCAAACCATTGATGTATTTCTTCATCTCTAACGGCTTTTAAATTATCTTCTGGTGAAGATGTTAAAGGATAATAACAAAAACATGCGACCATACATCCTGATTGACTTTTAGGAGATAATTCTCTTGCTATTTTAATTGTTTGTGCACTTGCAATAAATTGATGATGAAGTGATTGAAAAACAAGACTTTGATTATAGGATTTGTCTTTTTCTTTAACTAAACCTACGCCATTATAAGGACTAAAATAACCTGCATTTATTTCATTAAATGGTAAGAAATAATCAATATATTGTCCCCAATGCTCAAAAACAGTTCTCGCAAATCTTTCATAAAAAGTAACTAATTTTCTATTTGTCCAACCACCATAATTTTCTACTAAATATAGTGGTACAGCATAATGATTCATTGTTAAAAATATTTTCATACCCGCGTTATGAACTTCTTTAAAAATATGATCATAAAACGCGATTCCTTTTTTATTTGGTTCTAACTCATCACCTTGAGGATATAATCTTGCCCAACTTATTGAAAATCTATAAATATCAATCCCTAATTCCTTTAATAAAGCAATATCTTCATCTATATGATGATATCCATCACTGCCTTTTCTAAAAGGATAATTTCCAATACCCTGACATTTTTTTGCTTCATCTATAACATCTTGTGTGAGTAAGCGTGTTGCTGTTGTAGCATCAGAAGTTCTCTTTAAATAAGGTCTACAATCTTGTGTATCTAAACCTTTTCCATCTAAATCATAACCTCCTTCATATTGACTACTAGCAGTTGCTCCACCCCAAAGAATATCTTTTTTCTTTTGTATATATACCATTTTATGTCCTCCTTTTAAAAACTAAGGTGATTTCTCACCTTAGTTTCTTTGCAAGTATATAGGCACCATATTCTGGTGTATGAATAGGTGGAATAAGATTAAAACGATTTCCTAATTGATCTTGAAGATGAGGAATAATAAAGGAACCTGCATGTTGAAATACACCGCCTATATAAGAGACGTTAATGGGAGATTTAAAATTTTTAGATAACAAGTTAATAAGTTTATATATTTCTTCTGCAGCTTGTTTATATATTTTTAAAGCATTAGGATCTTTTTCTTTTGCTGCTAAGCCATTGATATAAGCTAAAGCAGCTATTTTTGTACGATCATGATTTAAATTATTCATAAAAGTAATAATGTCATAATCATTTACTAAATGACATTCTCTTTTAATTAAATCATATAAAATCGTCTTTTCTAAACGACCATCAACTTCTTGACAAAAAACATTCAACATCTTTTTAGCAATCCAATAAGCACTTCCTTCATCACCTAATTGATAGCCCCAACCACCACAACGTTGTAACATACCTTCCTTTAAAGAAAGCGCAATACTACCCGTTCCAGCAATCACAACAATACCATCTTGACCATCAAGAGCACCTTCTATTGCTATTTGTACATCACTTTTTAAAACAAATGGTCTATTTTTAAATGCTTTTAAACAAATATCCTCTATTTCTTTTCTTATTTTTTTATCTTGTCCATATCCTGCTAAACCAATACCAATTTTTGAAACACTTTGTGGATCTAATTGTTCAACTCCAGCTTTTAATATTTCAATACATTTTTTTGGCGTTTGACTTAGAATATGAACAGTTGGTAAAACTATTTCTTGACATATATTTCCATCATCATCATAAGAAACCATTTTTGTCTTTGTTCCACCACCATCAATACCTATATACATAAATTTCACCTTTTATCCTTCAATAGCTTCTTTAGCTTTTTCTTCTTCTAATAATTCCTTATCATACATTTTAAAGAATGGATAATATAATACAACAGAGATTACAATTAAAATAATATTCAAAACTGCTGCTCTCCAATCTCCTCCACATGCAAGATAAGCACCAATTGGTCCAGGTAATGTCCATGGAGCAATTGTAACAGCACAATTAACTAAATGCATTGCTGTAGCAACCCAAGCAATTGTTGCTAGAACTAAAGGAATAACAATAAAAGGAATTAATAACATCGGATTTAAAACAATTGGTGCCCCAAAAATCATTGGTTCATTAATGTTAAAAATAGATGGTAAGATTGTTGTTCTTCCTAAAGTTTTTCCATATTTAGATTTTGCTTTAAAACAGAATAAGATAGCTAATCCAAGTGTTGCTCCTGATCCACCAATATGTACAAACCATTGTAAAAATGGTTCAACACCAATATGTGTTGCTACTTTTCCAGCAGCTACCGCAGCTGTATTTTGGTCTAATAAAATTAACCAAATTGGTCTTGCAAGAGAACTAACAATAGAATCTCCATGAATACCGAATGACCAGAAAAACATAATTAAGAAAATAATAATTAATGTTGATGGTAAAGTATCTGTTGCATTTACTAATGGTTTAATAAGTGTTCCGACAATACTATGAACATCAATACCTAACCACATTGTAATGGCAGACATTCCTAAAATAATAATAATTGTTGGTGTTAAAGATTCAAAAGATCTTGCTACTGCTGGTGGAACAGCAGCAGGCATCGTAATTTTTATACCTTTTACTTGTGTAAATCTATAAATTTCAACTCCAATAAATGCAGATAAAATTCCAATAAACATACCTGCTGATCCTAAGTTTTCTGCAGGAATAACATATCCTGAAGGAAGTTGTTGTAAAAATGCATTTAATTCTGCATTTTTACCTGCTAATGCAGTAATTGAATCAGTCACATCTGGAATAGAGACAGGAACAATCGTTAATAAGAATGTTAACTCTGCCATAATTGCTCCACTTAATCCATCTAAATCATAAGATTTTGCAAGTGAATAGCCAATTCCAAAAACTGCATATAATGTCATAATATACATTGACATTCTATATGGTAATAAAATAGCTACTGCATTAGCTTTGATAAACTTCGCCAAAGCCCATGATTCAGGCATTTGATTATATGAAAATGCAACAACCATTAATAACGAACTTACAATAATAATTGGTAAAGTAGCAATGATCCCATCACGAATAGCACGTAAATGTCTTTGATTGGAAAGTTTTTCCAAAGGACCAGCAAATTTACCTTCAATAATGTTCGAGAACTTTTCAAACATATTTTTTCCTCCTATCTAATCATTAATATCATCACAAAAGCCATGATTGTAAATATACCTGCAACAATCCAAAAGCTTTTACACATTCCTTTTTTTCTTTCAATATAAAATTGTGAATAAGCAACAGATAAACCACATACAATTGAACTAATAATTGCATTAGGAAGGCGAAAATCAATATGTAAATAATGAAAACCATTTACACAAACAATTAAAGATAACATTGTAGCACCTAAAATCAACAATGAACTTTTAAATCCGAACATTGGAATATCATAGTCTGTTACCCCAAACATATTTTTATATGTTTTATTTTTTTCATTTTTTACAACATATCTTTTCATTGCTTATTCCTCCTATAAAAAACTTCTAACTGTTAGGCTAATATTACCTTTATTCTTTTCAAGAGCTTCTTGACATTCTATTTCATCTTTACCCGTAAGACCCATTAAAATAGCAATCTTAACATTAAACTTGCTTTTATTTAATAGTCTTGTTGCTTCTGCTTCATCACAATCAACAGATTGACAAACAATAGAAACAGCTCTCATTTTTAATTTTTCATTTGTTGGTTGAACATCAACCATTAAGTTTCCAAATACTTTTCCTCTTTTAATCATCACTGAAGTTGAAATCATATTTAAAACCATCTTTTGTGCTGTCCCAGCTTTCATTCTTGTTGAGCCAGTGACAACTTCTGGTCCTACAACAACTTCAATAGGATAATTAGCGTACTTTGAAATCTCTCCATTTTGAACACAACACAATGAAATTGTAGAACAGCCAATTTTGCGCGCATATTGCAATCCTGCAATTACATAAGGTGTTCTTCCTGAAGCAGCAATTCCACAAACAATATCTTTGTCATTTAAATCTATTTTTTCTAAATCTATTTGTGCTAATTGCTTCGAATCCTCTGCACCTTCAACTGCTTGAGTAACAGCTTTAATCCCTCCAGCAATAATTCCTTGGATAAGAGTAGGTTCAACTCCATAAGTTGGTGGACATTCAGAGGCATCTAGTATTCCTAGCCTTCCAGAAGTTCCAGCACCTACATAAATTAATCTTCCACCTAAACACATTTTTTCATAGATACAATCAACCGCTTGAGCGATTTGTAATATGACGTCTTGTACTACAAATGCTACTTTTTGATCTTCATTATTAATTGTTTTTAAAATATCAATAGTTGACATTTCATCAATATGTAATGAATTTTGGTTTACTTTTTCTGTATCTAACTGATTTAATTTCATTAATATGGTCCCTCCTTCCAATATCATTATATTATTATTGAAATATTATTTCAATAATAATTGATATATTTTAAAATATTATTTCTAAAATAAAAGATTCATTTTGAAATGAATCTACTTTTTAAGAATTGAAACATTATTTCTTGAATCAATCAAATTATCTTTATTTTTATCAAAGTTCTTTTTAAACACACCATAATACAATAAATCAGTAATTACAAAAGAAGAAATTCTTGATGAAACTGCTCCTATACGTAACTCCTTTTCCTCGCTTGGTACTCTAAGTGCAACCGTACTATTTTTTGATATAAGATTTTGATTAATTTGTGTAATTGAAATATACGGAATATTTTTTTCAACTAAGATTTTAGAAATATCTACCAATCCTGCCGTTGTTCCTGAATAACTGATGATCAATGCCGTATCATCCTTTGTCATACTTTGCGTAAATGTCATTTGAATATGTAAATCATTATTATAAATAACCTTTTTCCCAATTCTGATTAATTTTTGTTCAATATCATTAGCAATAACTGAAGAACCACCTACTCCAAACAGATAAATAGTTGATGCATTGCATAAAAGATTTATAGCATTTTCTAAATCACTAACATTAATCAATTGATATGTTTTCAATACCGTATTCATATTTAAACGACATCCTTTATCTACTAAAGATGTCATATCATCATTTTCATTAAAAATAATATCTACATCTAAATCATGTTGCTCATTTGAATGAGATTGTGCTAAATTCATTTTTAAATCACTAAAACCTTTAAAACCTATTTTTTTAGAAAACCTAATAATAGCTGCGGCAGAAGTATTTGTCTTCTCTCCCAATGTTTGTGCAGAATAATTTAAAATCTCATTACCATGTTCAAGAATATATTTCGCTATTAATTTTTCTGTCGATGTATAACTTTCTTCAAATTCTCTAATTCTTACAAAACCATTCACACTATCATCTCCTTATTTTCATTATATCAATCACCATCAATAAATTCTATCCTAAAAAGAAGCTAGTTTCCTAGCTTCACAAACTATCACGAAAGGTAAACATATGGACAATCATCACCAGTGATAGTACATATTTTATGTGCATTATTATTTTAACATTTCTATTTAAATATTTTTTATTTAAGAACATATTGGTCTTTATTACTTTTTAATAATACTCTCTCTTGGATTATCTAAATGATATTCTTTTGCCCATTTTCTAAAATGTCTATTAATATATGAATTAAGTTGCACCATATCTCGTTTATTAAGATAAATATCAACCAATCCAAGAGGATCTTCTATTGGATAATCTTTAATTCTTTCCATCATTTGATAAACAACTTCATTATTCATAATTTGAAAAGAATATGTATCATGTTGTGTGACAACATCTAAATCTACATAATAATTCATATGAACAACTAATACTCTCATTAGACCTATTGAACTTGACATAGATAATTTAAAACATTTTACATCACTATAGTTTATTTTTGTTTGTCCATATTGAAGATAATCTTTATAAAAATATAAGCGATCATAAATCGTTCCATAATCTAAAACGTGATCAACTGCTATTTTAACTTTTCTTCTTTTAATATAATTATTAATTCTTTCATCTATATTTTCTAAATCAAGATGTTGTTTTTTAATCATATCTTTTTTATTTTCTAAAACATCTCTAATCGACTTCTTATCATTTATAATTTGTTTGATTTCTTCAATCGTGACATCCATTTCTCTTAATAATAAAATAAATTTAATTCTTGAAACATCCTCTTGATTATAATTTCGATAATTATTGCTATCTCTTGCTGGTTTTACCAAACCTTCATTTTCATAATAAATCAATGTTTTCTTTGTTATTGATAACATTTCTTCTACTTCATGTGTTGTCATATCCATCACCTCTACCCTTATTAAACAGTATAACCTTAGGATATGGTCAAGTACTTTTTATAATAAAGACAAATATAAGATATACATATTTGAATAACTACCCTCTTTTAACATAAAACCTCCCGGAATCATGCCAACTTCTTTAAAACCTAAAAATTTAGATAATACTGATTTACATGCTTATATATTAGCTAATGAATTGATTATTGATCAATTCAAATAAATCATTTCATTATTTAAACAACAAGAACGTCTACAAAATAGGTTAAGTTTTATTCACCAAAATTATTATAAAAGTATTTCTTTACAAGATATTGCTGAAAGTGGAAATATGAGCATAGCTCAATGTTATCGTTATTTTAAAATGATTGTTAAAATGTCTCCTTATGATTATTTAATTCACTATCGTTTATTAAAAAGTATTGATTATCTTTCAGATTCTACTTTCAATATTACTGAAATTTCTGAAAAAGTTTGTTTTCAAAATGTAAATCATTATATCCAAATATTTAAAAAGGCATACACTTTATCACCTAAAAAGTATCAAAAAAACATAGAAAAAGGAATTTACAATAATGCAAATTCCTTTTCATTCTTTCATTTGACAATTTCCATCCAACATAAATAATCAGCGATCTTTACCTTCATCCCTTCTAGAATATGAACTCTTTGAAGAGGCGTCACTAAAGATTCTAATGTTCTCCAAAACACTTTTTCGCTCATTTCTTTATTATTTATATAGAATTTCATTTTGATTTCCTACCCTTTTTATATTTTTTATAAGACAACCAAAATTAATTTTAGCACAACACTCTTTTCAGTTCTATATTTCAAAAACATCTCTAAGTCGTATATGTCCATTACTTCTTTTTTCATTAATACATCCTAATATTTAATTTTTAAACGAGATTAGTATATCATATTTAAAAAGTACAAACAAGAATACGAAAATTACATAATTCTTCAATATTCTTGTTCTATATATTTATTACTACAATTAGCAATCTTTTTTATATTTAGTTACTTTCGTCCTCTGAAGTATCATGAACTTTATGTTCTTCTAAATACTTACTGACTTCTTGATAATCCTCTGAATGTCTAGAACGATAAACGCATTGATTACTACTCATATATATACTCATTACCGATTCTATATCTTCTATAGCTAAATCTTGTAAATGTTTCTTAAAAAAGTTCATGAAACCATCGGCATCATTAAATCCATTATAAGGTGGTACTTTATTTATTAAGATTTTAGAAAATTCTGCTAAATCAAAATCTACACTTTCTTTTACAGCATCATATAATGTCACTGAATAAAGTGGTTGTTGAACTATACTGTTATCTTTGAAAAATTCATATGGAGTTTTATTAGAACGTGGATAAAATAGTCTATAATATTTTATCCCATTTGGATTCAGTAAAATTTCGTTGCTGATATATTCAAACAATGACACATCTTCTTTGATTATATCCAATAAAATTGGAAAATTTAAAATAAGTTCTATTAAGGATTGTTTTCTTTCAGAAGAGTTTTCTAAATTTTCAATACTAATACTTAATAATTTTTTTCTAACATCTTCTTCTTTAAATAATCTTTCAAAGCCATTTTTCCTTATATGATCTGTCATAGCGTAAACAAATGCAAATAATCCATAAGCATTTCTTTCTGCATCTTTATCAGTAGTAATAAATAATAATTTTAAAAATGTTTTATACGACATTTTTAGTGAATCATATGTCATACGTTCCAAATAGTTTTTGGTTATTTCATTTTTTATTCTTTCATCCAGACTATTTTGAGAAATATTATCAATTCTTTGTGAATAAATTTCAACAACTTCTTCTACTATAGAAAATAAATCCATAATAAATGGTGCTTTAACAGAAAGTATATTATCATACATTGAACATATCAACATTCTAGCTTGATAATCCTCTGGAACATATAATGTATTATCATTGACCTTCAAATGAGCACATTTGTGTCTACACTCTCTTAAATAATTTACGTCCTCTGTAAATCGATTAAAATACAACTTACAATTTTTATTAAAGAATTCAATTATTTTCTTTTCGACTTCTAAATATTTTTCATTTTTTAAAATTAATTCATTAATTTCTGCTAATTTTTCCTCAGCCTTATTATTTCCCTCACTTGCCATAGTTTGTAATTTCATAAACAAATCATAAATAACAAATGAATATAACAAAACAATAGTTGCCCTATAATTTTTACTATAATAACATTGTAAAATTTCTTCAAAATATTGTCGAGAATCTGGATTGTCGAAAACTCTTAAATCTCTTTCATCAAATAGCATATTTCTTCTCCTTTACATATTTTTAAATTAAAATAATTTGATATTATTTATTATTTTAATAATATCAAATATTACATTTTTCAACAAATATAAATTTAGAAAATAAAATTTAAACATTATCCTTATGTAATATATTTTAAATAATTATCTAAAAATCTTTTTCTTCTACCTCTACTATAATACGACACATGTCCATTCTTCATTAATACATATTGACTATTTTCACTTTCAACATATTGATAATTTGCTAGAAAGCCTTGAGATACATGGCCAAACATTTTCACAGACAATCTTTTTTCATAATACTTCATAGAATGTTTTACAATATAAGTATTTTTTTCTGTAACTATATGTGTATATTGCCCGTTTTTTTCAATATATAATATTTTAGAAGCATCTAGAGAAATCTCTTTACCCTTATAATAAATATCAATTTGATTATTTACTAACATTTTCTTTATTTTATTTATAACTATTGGTAACTCTTCTTTAAGATACTTTTTTCTTAAAAAGTAATATGGAAAAGTTTGTAGTGCCTCAAATATAAGATCCTCTCTAAATGATACAAAAATAACTATAATATTCTCATTGAATTGCTTAATTTTTCTTGCTACTTCTAATCCATTATAAGGCATGTCTATATCTAAAAAATAAATATCATAATCATATTCATCCTCAAAACTTGTACTGCTATCCATTAAGACATTATCAAATTCACCTGTTAAGGTATTTTTTAAACTGTCCATAAATTGAATATCATCATCTATTATTTTAATTTTCATATATACCACCCAAACTTCTTTATAATTTTAAAACATATTTTATAGATTCATAATCCGCAATTTTTTTCTTTTAATATATACCTGTTGTTTACCTCGTATTCCATTTCCTTTTTTGGTTTAAAAATAAATTCTATAATCATAAAGCCATTTTTTACATTCACATTAATATCAATTTTCTTTGTTTCATTATTTTGACAAATTTCTTGAAACAATGTTAATACGCTTTCGTAATCTTGTAAAGGAAACTCAATCAATCCAACATTAAGATTATATAAGACCTGTTGATTATATTTATTTGCTGTATCTTTTATTTTTTCTAATAATCCATTGAATATTTTATTCTTTGAATAAACTTTTATATGATTTTGATCTATTTTATTAATTGTATTTTTCAATGTTTTTGTAAGTTCATCACAGTCACTTTTTTTGTTAACAAGACTCATAAAATATTCCAAGTCATGTTTTATTTCTTCATTTCTTTTATTTTGACTTTGAACAGCAATATATTTTTCTTCTATTGATTTAAGTTGAATAAGTTCTATTTCTTGCTTTTTTATTCTCATATTATCTTTATTAATACTTAAAATGATAATGAAAACACTGATTATTGTTACCATAAAAATAATTGCCAATAGATAAACATAACCATAAGAAATACTATTCATATAAATACCATTTGCAATGAAGCTTGTTATTAAACAGTTCACCAATGATATTGAAGTCAATAGGGTTAAATACTTATTACTAATAATCAATTGTTTAAAAATTTGTTTTTTATCTAATAAGTAAAGGGTAATAAATATCATTAATCTTGTAGCAACTAAAATAATATAATAAACAATATCTTGTGAATACCATACTCCCTCATTTCCTGTTTTTAATACAAAAATTATTTTTAGTATAGACATACTATCAAACATGCAAATAACTATTCCTATAAATGTTGAAATAAATAGATTCTTTGTCTTATCAATTTTATTATCTAACCCATTCATTAAGTAAAGTATTGCAATCGTAATAACAATACTTAAATAATCATAAACAAGATACTCTTCAGCAATAACATGACTTAAAGTAAAAATAATTGAAAAAAGGGAAATCAAATAATAATTAAAATCTTTCTTAATAAACTTAAAATCAAAATAACCTATGATAAATCCTTCTATTAAATAAAGAAATATTTTTAACATATTCCTTGTTCCTCCAATCCTTCTAAATAATAATTATACCAACCTTATCAATTATAACAACTGCTATAATTGTTCAAATATCAATAAAGACAGAACAAAAGTTCTGCCTCTAATTTTAGCTCTCTTTAAATACTAATTTTTTCTTTTCAAATAATACATAATTGCATCAACAACAAATGTTGAACAAAACAATATTTCAGATTCATTTGAAGCACCCTTTTGAATTACAAACAGATATAATGAATAAATACATATGAGCGCATTCAAACAATAAAAACCAAATTTAAATATTTTTTCTTCTGAAAATCTCATAGTGTATTCCTCCTCTTATTTATGATGGTCTTGTATTACTGAATTTGATAGTTCTACTTTTTGCTAAATTTTTATGATTACTATCATAATACCAATATTGTGTTTCTCTTACATTACTAGGTTTTGCAGTATCATAAGCTTGATAAAATTTTATATACATTGTTTTTACAAATTTGTCTCCAACTTTTGATACAGTTTTACAAACAAAAGAAATTGTTCCTAAAGCAGGATGAGCCCATTTAAATAATTTAGTTGTTTTGCTAACTACCATTAAAACAGTGCATAACGATTTATTTGTTTTATAAAATGGGCCATAGTTTTTACCATATCCATATGTGCTAATTTGTGATTCAATATCATCTAATTCTGCTACATTATCATACTGCTTATTGGCCGAATCATCTTCATAAATCATTTCACTTATCAACTGTTCTGTCCCATCCTCTGATAACATATAAACATTTTCTCCTTTAGAAATGACTTGATATTTTTCATCATCTACAATCATTAAAAGTGAATTAGAATCATCTTGTGATTCTGTATAAATATATTGTCCTGTATTATCATTATAAGAAATTTGCGCTTCGTTATTTCCTTTTGAGCTAAAATACTTAATAGAATTAATATCCTCATTATTTGCTAATTGATCCAACTTACTTTGACCTTCGTCTGTTGCATTCATAGTTCTTACCTGTGAAGAACTCAAGTTTAAAAATTCGTTATATGCCACTGTATTTTTTGCAGTAAAATTATCATTATGAGCCGAAACAATTCCCGCATTACTTATCATAATTCCTAATGCTAAAATTGTAGCAGCGATACTCTTATGTTTCATGTTTTTCTCCTCCTATAAATCCTCTGGCCTTCGGTAATTTAAATTTACATTATTTATATCAAAAAATAAACAAGGTGTATTAATTCTGTTAGTTTTGTATTGATTCTGCATATAAATAAAGAAAAATAGTAAATCACTTGATTTACTATCTCATCTGTCATATTCACTTTTAAAAGCATTACACTATTTCAATCCAACATAAATAATCGGCAATCTTCACTTTCATCCCATCCAAGATATGTACCCTTTGCATTGGGCTTACTAATGATTCTAGTGTTCTCCAAAATACTTTTTCACTTAATTCTTTATTGTTAATATAAAATTTCATTTGGTTTCCTGCTTTCTTTTAATGACATCCATTTTACCTCATCTTTGAAGTAAAAAATAGCGATTTTTTGGTAGTGACACCCTTTTATATGGGTGACATCCACGTAAATCGCTATTTTTTGATTCTTTAAAATATCTTAAAAAACGTTGATTTCATCGACAATTTTTCGATGACATCCATTTTAACTCTTAATTTTGAATTTAAGAGTTAATATAGATGTCATTAAATGTATTTTTAGCTTTTCAAAAAAGTAATTCAGCACCATATATAAAATTCTTACAATCACTTTTGCTGCATATATTAAATCGAATATTTAATTTTTAAACAAGATTAGTATATCATATTAAAAATATACTAACAAGAATTCAGAACCCTCATACTTCTTTAATTTAACAAATAGAAATAACTGATTACTTTAATCTGCTTCAGGAAGTGTCTGTGGTTTAAATTCAATAGTTTTATATGCTCCACACGTTCTATCTATCAATTCATCAGCTCCCATAATTTGTACTAGATTTCTTATTAATTTACTTAACTCTTTTTTGTCATCCTTATTTTTTCGATGATAGTATATTTTAGTTTTCACATTATTATTACATATTAATAATTTTAAAATATCTTTATCAGTTTTATCTAATGAATGACCAAAAATATAAAGTTCATATGATGAAAATAAATTACGTCTTATCTTATCTACCCATTCCATGTAAAAACTGTCTGTAGATTTATAAATTCTTTGATAGAATTTCTTAAATGCTAAAAATTCTAACTTTTCATCTCTGTCATGACCTTCTAGATACTCATCAATTCCAAGAACCAAATTACAAGTATCTACATTATTATTTATATCCGCTTTACCATGTACATAATCATATTCAATTTTATTTGATTGATCATATATTCTTTCATATGTATTAGAATAATTAAATGACAAAACATAATCTGGATTAATATCTTTGATATCATCATTTTTTTGTAACACTTCTATTTTATTTATAAATTCACAAATATAGATTTCCAATGTCCTTATTAACTTATCCAAATCCAGAGTCATTTTTTCAATATATTCATCAAAAATTTCTAAATTTGTATACATATCATCTAGATTTGATTTTTTAAACTTTTTAAGTTTTTTTGAAATATTCATAAAATTCTGTACAACTTCTAATTTTATGACTTTGCTCCCTTCACCTTGTTGTATACGTTCTCTTCTTTCTATATTATCTCTTATGCATTCAAATGCTTGTATTACATTTGAAATTTCAGATTCAAAATCTATCCAGTTTTTTCCAAGAGTATATCTAATATTTAAAAAATAATGTATCCAAATATTCTCTTTAATATTATCATATATTTCAATAGCTAATTTATCTGGATTATCATTTCTTTTTTATACCACTCTAGTAACTTGTCTTTTATAGAATCATCTACATCCCAAGTATTAAGAGCAGATTTCTCATATGCTTTGTCATCTATATGCATTAGATATGTAAACATCCTTGATACCTTATCACAAAAATCAAGAAAATAACTATATGATGTTGGTAACCCATGTGCTAAATCGAACCCATTACCAATCAACAATATTCTTGTAACTCCTGTGTCTATATTCATAATGTTCCTCCCATCTATTTAGTAATTATTAAATATATTTTACTATATTTAATAAACATTTGCATTCATCTAAAAAAATTTTTAACTTATCTGATTTAATAGGAGTTCACATTTTTGATCATCTATTGTTTCTATTTCAATCTTGTCTTTTTTTACAACGATTCTATCAATAAAAACTGCAAGATCTTCTTGAGTCATAACAGTATGTTCATTGCTATTTCTTTCTAACGTTTTTAATAGTTTTTCCTGTCTGCCTTGCTTTAATGCATCATATTTGTCATCAAGCTTTTGCAGTTCTTTTTTAAGCATTTGTTTGGTTTGATAACATTGTACCAAGTGTTCCTCAATTTGACTTTCGTCTTGAACGCCTCTGGCAACAAGTAACATTCCTTTATCTAATAATTCATTTATTTGTGAATTGACTTTTTCTAATTCACAATTCAGTTTTTGTTTCTTTTCAATAATATCTTTTGGATTCAAATATTCCGATAATTCTTTAGCAAGTTCAAGTCGTGTTTTTTCTTTTGATTTCGTTTTTCCATTGACCAATGATGTTAAAGCATCTAGTAATGGCTTTTCTTTTAAAGTCACACTGTTTGGACAGATTGCTTTTCCATTCTTCAACCTGTTTGAACATCTCCATACAGATTCTTTTTCCTTATTTCTTTTTGTCCAGACAGCCCTTCTATATAAGGCGCCACATTCTGAACAGATGATTTTATTACTTAAAGGATTTTTAGATGAATAGCGATTCTGATGGTGACTTTCCACAACTTCTTTTTCATCATTTGATTTCATATTCCTTTTTGTTCTTTCTACTTGAGCTGCTTTGAATACTTCTTTGGTCACAATCGCAGGATGACTGTTTTCCACAAAGTACATTTTCTTCTGACCTTCATTTTTATACCGTTTCTTATGAAGAAAATCTATGCTGAATGTCTTCTTTAAAAGAGCATCACCACTGTACTTTTCATTTTGCAGCATCCTGCCAATTGTTCCTGAATCCCATTTTGTACTCCCGTTCTTCTTGGGGACTTTGTTTTCCGTCAGGTACCTTGCTATTTTACTTTCGCTCATCCCTGAAAGATATTTAGAAAAGATCTCTCGAACAACTTCTGCTTCTTCTTCAATAATATCAAGTGTTCCTCTGTTTGACTTATAGCCATACATGTTGGCAGCATAAACCTTTCCTTTTTCAAACTGCCTTTGATATCCCCACTTGATACTTTCACTTTTATCTTCACTGCTTTGTTGAGCAACACTTGAAAGGATCGTCAGCAACATCTCATTTGCTTCCAGACTGTGAACATTCTCTACTTCAAAGTAAACATCGACATTGTATTCCTTAAGGATCCTCAAATACATCAGTGAATCAACAGTATTCCTTGCAAATCGTGTAATACTTTTTGTAATGATCATATCCAATTGTCCTGCTCGAGCATCATCAATCATACGCATAAAATCTGATCTTTTATTGGTTGATGTACCTGTTATTCCTTCATCTGAATAAATGGCAACAAGTTCCCAGTTTTCATGACTGCCGATATGATTTTCATAATATTCACACTGTGTTTCATAACTCAGTTCCTGTTCGTCAGAATCCGTTGAGACCCTGCAGTATGCTCCAACTCTTATTTTCCTGTTCTGCCTGTCATTGTATGATGGCTGGAACTTCTTCCTTGGAGCAATCACTTTAACCTTCGGTGCAGTTGTTTCATGTTCTTTGGCATCTCTGATAATATAGTTCACAATCTTACCTCCTTTCCTTAATAATTAATAAAAAGTTCAAGACCATTATTGAAAATACTCAGTATTCCTGTTTCATATACCTCAATCTTTTCAATAATATTCTTGAATTCACATTTTTCTATATTGCTTTTTAACTTCACATTTTCATATTCCTGTGAACTTTGCTGATTCAGATAGTCACAAATAAAGTTCTTGTAGTCACTTTCTGTATTCACATTTTGAAGTGCATTTCTGTTCAGTATTTCAAAATACTGTTCACTTGATTCACTGTTCCATCCTTGTATGTATTTGTCTTTCATATTGATAACTTCTTCCAGCAACAAATTCACATTCTTGACCAGAACACTTTCTTCAATTCGATATTTCTGATCTTCACTTACATAGAAGCATTCATTTTTTCGAGATCCATTCTTATCTCTTTTACCTCTGTAGATTTTTCTTTTTAAAGGAACGCTGTCAATTCCCCAAAAAACCTTGTTTTTAAAAAACTGCTGTACCATTCTATTTTCTTTTGCCTTTTCTTTATCCATTAGAACTGTTTCCTTTCTACTTTTAACTTAAGATCGTTTTTCAATATGAACTGGATATCCAATGTTCCCACTTCAATCGAATCAACTAAAGTATTGAAGATTTCTTCATCCAGTGCAGTGATTTCTTTTACTGATTCCAGACATTCAATGATGATCTGTGTCTGTATCACTTCAAACCTCTGATAGATTTTTTCATTGAGTTTGCACTTTTGCATTTCAAAAACTGATTTGTCTACCAGCAACTCGTTATGCTTTTTCTTATAATCTTCCAGACTGATAAGATCTTTCTGATAATATCGAACAAGTGTATTGATAGAACTGCTTACTTTTTTAAGTTCACGATTAACGAGATCAAGTTCACATCTGTCATCGTCATTTGTCGTAAAATTCACAATATGTTTTTTATAGGCTTCCAGAACGTGAATATTTTCTTTGAGCTTATAGAAGATTTTTAAAAATGCATCTTCGATTTCATCCGTTCCAATCATTTTTACTTCACATTTCTTTGCTGAAGTAACATGATTACTGCAACTCCAATATTCTTTATTCCTCAACACCCTTCTTTTAAAAGTTCCACCACAATGTTCACATTTGATTTTTGATGTCAGCAGATATTCTCTGTTTCCATCCGTCTGGTTTTTGTTGAACTTCAACTTGTTGTTCACAAGTTTTTCATTTGCCTTTTCAAAAAGTTCACGATCAATGATTTTTGGAAACACATCGTAAACATAATACTGTGCAAGTTCACCTTTATTTGTGACTAACTTATAAGGAAAGATATCAGGTGAATATCTTTTTTGAAGAAGCATATCTCCACAATACCTTTCATTTTTAAGCATTGATGAAACTGTGGACTGTGACCACTTTTTCTTTTTGAAATAATGTTTATTCAGATAATCTACAAGTTTTGTTACCGAAAAATCTTTATTCACATATTTATTAAAGATATCTTCAACAATCTTTGCTTCATCTTCTATGACTTTTACTTCACCATCTATTCTTTGATATCCATATGGCAGTTTCGGTTGATTGTATCTTCCTTCTTTTGCCCTTGTACGAAATGCCCATTTTTGTGCATTTGAAATTGCTTTTGATTCAATTTCGGCACAGGCAGCATAAACAGCAAGCATCATTTCACTTCCCATTTTTGCTGTATTAATTTTTTCTGTCATAAAATAAACGGAGACACCTATTGATTTCAGCTCTCTTACTACTGAAAGTGTCTCCGTTATATTTCGTGCAAATCGACTGATTGATTTAGTAATTATTCTATTTATAAGACCTTTTCGACAGTCTTCAATCATTTGAAGAAAACCATCTCTCTTGTCCATTCTTGTTCCAGTTATTCCTTCATCTGTATAGATCTTAACCAGTTTCGAATTTTCAAGACTGTTGACAAAGGATTCATAGAAATCAACCTGATTGTTATATGAATTAAGCTGATCTTCACTGTCTGAACTGACTCTTGCATAACAGCCAACAAGATTGATTCTGTTTACAAATCTTTCCAGTGGTTCGATAATGCGTACTTGTTTTTGAGCTTGAGCCATTCTAAAAATCCCCTTTCTTATCACCACACACAGTACCACAACTCTTTCGAACTATCCATGACATTATTCACTTTATTTTGTGAATTTAAAAATGATATCTGACAAGTGGATTACATTCTTCTTCATACTTTTTCAGAACTTTATTGGCAACATTTTTAGTGATCTTTTTACAGGTGACAAGTTTCTTCAGGCATGTATATATGTAATAGTAATCAAAGATATCCATTCAATCAGTTAACCATGCCTTTCATCTGTAATGAAATTTCAACTTCTGGCTGTGCATAGTAACTGTCTACTTTCAGATTATTTTCCAATGCAAAGTCAACAACATCCTGTTGCATTTGTTTTGAAAAAGAATCAGGTTCAATAAGTACCAGATGGTCACACTTTTCATTTTTTATGACATCTACAATCTGTTTTTTAAATTCTTCATTCAGATTTGAAAGTTGAATAACAACAGCATGATCCAAGTCATACTTGGATACATATTCTCGTACACAATCATGAGTGGCTTCACTGTTTGAATTGCTTGTTACAAACAGTGGCTTATTATTAACAGCTGATTCTAATGCACTGTTAATTACAGCTTTCAAAGTATGAACCTGTCTTTCGTTGAATTCATTGAACACATCCTGAATAAGACGGCCACTGTCACGTTCATAGACTTCAAAGCCATTATCTTCAAATGCCTTAAGCAGTCTTCCATCATTGAATGCATTAGCAAACACAATACAGTCACCATCAGTAACAAATGTTCTGCTTGTTGTAAGATCCTTTATTGTATTTACAAACTTCTCTGGTTCATAAAAAGCATTGGAAAAATGAAAATGCAATTCTCCAGTAAGTTCATAATTGTTTTTAGCAGCAAACTCCATATATTCCTCTAACTGCTTCGAAGAAAGTTTATTTTCTTCTTGTGTTAAAATATGTACTTTTTTCATAAGATCAATCCTTTCCTTTATTAACACAATGATGACACCTGCATTTTTTTACAGGTGTCACGATCTATCAATAAACGTATCGGTTCAAGTCTGTTTTCCAATGTCCAAACCAGCTTCTGTATAGAATCATCAAGAACATACGACACACGTGTCAAAGACCACTCCTCAATTGTTGCGACGGTTTGTTCACGCTCGACTGTTGAATAGAGTGAAGTATCATTTACGTTTTCATATCGGCAAAGGTCTATCCTCACCTTTTTATGATCAGTTGTTTCTCGCTCCAATACGAAACAGAGAAAAAAGTTCACATTTTATTGTGACCTTACATATCTATGTTCACATATTCTCTTGGCGCAACTATCAACGTGCTAGAAAACTTTTTGTTGCTGATTCAGACTATTCTGTTTTCAATGTCCTCCTGAGAGGAGATGCTTAATAACTCCCCTCATATATAACTGGACATTTTTTTATTACTTGATAACCTTATTTAAAAAAAAACAAGTTACTTTTTTGACTTATTTTTGATATTTTCTATTATTCTTTTTTTACGTTTATGTATTGCTGGTTGAGAAACACCCATCAATGCAGAGAGTTCTCTTTCTGTTTTATTCTTAATAAGAATATTTGTAATAAGATTCCTATCTTCTTCTGAAAGTTGATTAATGATATTCATTACATTTTCAACTTCTTCATTGACATTAAAAGTATCATATTGATTCTTGTCATCAGCAATCTTATCTACAAGCGCTGTATTATTATTATCTAACTGATCTAAACTGGATACTTTAAACTCACTTCTCTTTTCTTTTTCACGTTCTTCTTTTTTAAATGAATTGTAACAAGTTTTATATACTTCTTCCGATACCTCATGGTATTGACCTTTTATTTTAAAATAATAGTGTTTGTTACCTTCAAGATCTCTTTTTACCCAAAAATAGTTTTTGTTATAATCGTTTTCCATTTTATCTTCCTCCATTGTATTTTTTGGCTGAAGATAATCAGGAGGAGATCTGATTTTATTCACAAATATATCCCCCTTAATAGACAATGTCTAAAGCGGGGTATAAAAAAAGTAGTGCTTTAGACTTCGTCTAATTTCACTACCGATACGATTATTAATTTTTCATAGTAATTTACGTATTAAAAAAGGGTACAAATTCAAAAAAATAAATTTGGTTGTACCCTTGATAACTGAATTTTATATTTTTAACTACTTATTCATTTTTAAGAACTGGATCACTATAGCTTATTGCATCTCCATGAATTTCTCCATTAACCATTGATAAAGCAATCTCAAAAGATTGGGTATATTTTCTTTCTAAAACATCTAGAAATTCAATAACTACATTAACCATACAATTTTCGAAATTTTTAGCATCATCAAAGCACCATGTAGTTGTGAATTCTTGATCAACCTTTATAACAGGTGTTCTATTAGGTTCTACTCTTTTAAAACTAACAATTTTATTTAAAATATTTGTTTTACCATTTGATTCCGGATATGTTCTAAAAGATTTTTCCATCCCATCATTTTTAAATGATAAATCTATAAAAAATAAATCATTTGATAATGAAGAACGGCTTGCTTCTACAAATGTAAAATATGGTCTTTCATGTAATCTTTCTTTTTCTTCTGGTGTTAATTTATTCATACAATTGATTTCCTCCTTATAATACTCATAATTAATAATTACTTTTTTTATAAAATGCGAAAATTGTTTCATCTGTTTTTCTTCATTTTTTAAATGTCCTAATAAAAAATTGGTTTCATATTTTTTATATATATAAATAAAAGATCTATAAATAAAATACATACTCACAACAATAATTAAAGAATAAACAATAATAATAGTCATATCTTTTATAGTATCTATATTTTTAAAAGACAATAAATTAGTTAAAAGAACCGTCAAAAAAACAGTTAAAAAGGAATTGTATATATTTATGTTTGATTTATTTGAAATCTCTATAGATATGTTTCTAATTGAATCTTCCGTAAATTTATAAATTATTAACATCTGTTCTTTAGAATAACTTGATAATTCTTTTTTTATAAATTCTACCTTATTAGTTTCTAATTGTTTTTTAATAGTTCTATTAACACTTGGTAGTTCAATTTTCCAAAAAAATGTTTGATATCCTGTATCTTTTATCTTGTATTTCTTTTTTATTTTACGAATCAATAATTTTTCACATATTACCATAATTAAAAACAACAAAATCAAGAATAATATTGGTAAAAGTATGTAATGACAAATTAATTGGAAGATATTTAACGTAGATTTTTCTAATTTAAAACCACTTATAATAATTTGTACTAAAAAATATCCAATTAAAATTAAATAAATTAGTTTTTCCTCTATATTATAAACATAAGGATATATTCCTCCCAAACTATTTATAATTGATTTTTTTGTGCAAGTATCATCATACTTTCTATAAAAATCTTCTACATTTTTTAAATCTTTATTCAATTTATTTTCCTCCATTTTAATCATTTTCTATCTCGATTACATACTATTTATTAAATCTTTTTTTCATATTAATCTAAACTAATTTTTAATCATGTAATTAAAATGAGAGAAAGAATTATAGATATTTCCACAATTCTTTTCTCTAAAAAAATTTAATCATCCCAAGATCCTTCTAATATCTTTTCTTGTGCATTACTAATTTGATTTACACCTTTATAAACCTTTTCAATTTTACCATCTCTAACATAAATAAGTGTTGTTGGTTTAATTTCTTTTAAATTCCCATATTTTGTCAAATCAATTTCTTTTAAGTCATCATTTTTTTCATTTAGATTAACAAAATATAAATCATTGATTCCCTTGTTCAAACTTCTAATTCCTGTATCACTACTTACACTCTTTGAATCTTTTGGGGAATAAAAATATACATAATGATATCCTTTAAATATTTCATTTACTTCTAAATGTTTATATTCTTTTGTTTTATAAGGATCGCTATGACCTGTTAAGGTTACCACTGCTACTATAGCTAAAGCAACAATGACCATTACTACAATTAATAATTTTTGTTTTGTTTTTTTCATAAGATTATCCTCCTATACATGTGATAAATCCATTTTTGTAGTTATATTTATAATTTCTTTATAATATTCTTCTTGCTTTTTATTTTCTTTTTCTATACATTTAGATATTTTTCCATCCTCTAAATAATAGAGTTTAGACGAATATGAAGCAACCAAACTATCATGAGTAACCATCACAATAGTTGTATTATTCATTTTATTAATTTCTCTAAAAAGTACCATGAGTTCTTTAGCATTGATACTATCCAAACTTCCTGTGGGCTCATCCGCAAAAATGATTTTTGGCTCCATTATTAATGCTCTTGCGATTGCTGCTCTTTGTTGTTGCCCACCTGAACATTGTGAAGGGTACTTATCTAATATTTCTTCAATTCCTAACTGTTTTGAGAGCTTATTTAATTTCTCAATTTGTTCTTCTTTATTAATTTTATTAAGTCTTAATGAAAATAAAATATTATCTTTAATTCTTAGCGAATCAATTAAATTATAGTTTTGAAAAATAAATCCGATTTCATTTTTTCTCATCTTTGACTTTTCATTTTCATTCATTGTTGCAATATTTTTATCTCCAATAATAATTTTTCCGTTAGTCGCATCATCTATTGTAGACATAATACTAATCAATGTTGTCTTACCAGATCCTGAAGCACCCATTATGCAAACAAAATCTCCCTCATCTACCTTTAAAGATAAATTATTCAATGCAACTTTAGGATATGCGCTATATGGGTTATATACTTTTTTCAAATTTTCTATTTCGATGATTGCCATGATGTATCTCTCCTTTTATATTGATAAATAATTAATTGTGATAATAAGTATGGTACAGTATACTCAAGCAAAACCTTTAATCCTAATACTATATTTAATTTTCCCCTTATAAAAAATGCAATGAATATACATAATATATATATAAGAGTAAAAATCCAAAATATAATATAAAATACGTTTACTTGTTGAGTAGAAATATTTGTAACCTCACTTTTAGATAATCCTATCTTCATTAAATTATTATAACTTCCTTTTTTTTCATGATTATCTATTTGAAAACGATTTATTAAACTCGTTGCTAATAAAATATTTGTTAGGACAAATGCAATATGCAATGCAATTGATAAAAATGGTCTACTATCTGCAAATAAAATTAAGGATGGAAAAATAATTACAGAAATCATAATCAATATAATTAATGTTCTTGACTGTTGCATAAACATAGATACATTTCCTAAAACAACATACTTCTTAGCTTCTATTTCTACATCATCAAATAATTCTAAAATTGTATTTGGTACCCAATAGTAAAACATCCCATAGGCTCCTAAAGCACCCACACATGATGCAATAACAAAACCCATATCCAATTCTTTTCCTACATACATCGCAAATAGACCTACACAATAAGCTATTAAAAAGACAACATCAGGTATTTTTAATGATCTGTTATCTACTTTATAACCATTAATATTGTTAGTTTTTAATAATCCTGAGATATTAGTTGAGATGACATATTTTGTTTCAAATGCAATCAATAGAATAAAAATAAATAAAACAATACCTAATAAAAATAAATATGATTTAATTGAAAAATTAAATAATGGTATATTAGACTTTGTGTAAATATTTATAATTAATAAAACAAGTGGTACAAAAATAAATGATAAAATTACTGAAATTAACAATGAAACAATTGTTATAACTAACATTTGAATTGCTTTATAACACAATATATGAAATGTATTGTATCCTGCCATTTTCAAGAATCCTAATTCTACAGACGATGTTAAACAATAATAATAACAACTGTAACTTATAAGAAAAATGCATATAATTAACAATGCTATTGATAAAGTCATTACTGCAAAATTATCAGAAAAATTCACAACATCCAAAGGCAAAATATAATTACTACCATATGCAATTTTATGACTAATACTTGTCATTTTTATTAAATACGGATTCGAAAAAAATTGAATAAATACAATACAAACAACAAATGTAGCTATTAAAGACAGCATTAAACTCATGATTTTTTTCTTTTCCTTAAATAACATTTCAATAGAAATACTTAACATATAAATTAACTCCCTTCCAATTAGACTCATATATCTGTTAAAATCAACATTACCTACCATTTATTAGAGTTAATAATTAACATAGATGTGATTTATAGATATCTCAATATAAAATTTTTAATAGTATCTATTATTTCTTGTTATAACAATTTTCTTGATAAAGTTGACACCAAGTAGATCCTGTACCTAAACAACTTGTTAGACCAGCTGTCATTTTCCACCAATATTTACATTGTGCTTTTGTTGCTTTACCTGCTAATTCATCTACGTCTACTTCTTCAAATACTTCATTAAATAATTTTTTACTTTCCATTTTTATTTCCACCTTTCACTTTCATATCTATAAATCACATTTATATTAACTATCTTGGATATTCAATAATTGCTTAATAGGTTCGATATCAACAAATAATAAATCATCATCTATTTTATTATCTATAAATTCAATATATTTTCGTGCTTGATCAAATTTTCCAATTTCAAATAGCAATAAGCCTATTAATAAATCAATATGATATCCATCATAATTAATCCTACTTTCCATTTTATTAAATGTTTTCTTTCGATATTTACATATTTCCTTCAATAAATAATTCATCTTATTTTTGCATTCAATATAATGTAGTAATGTCTTATAATAAACAAAATCGTAATTATCCTTTTCCAATTCCTCATATTCTTGTATCAATTTGTCAACCAATTCAAATTGTCCACATTGGAAATAAATAGCAATTATATTTACTATTACTTCTTTAGAATATTCTTTATTAAACTGTTTTTTTATTTTTGGTAAGTAGTTTTCTGTAATATAACTAATTTCTTCAAGATTTGGATTATAGATAATATCTCTTGTAAAATAATAAAGCCACCTAAAATTAGAAGTATCCTCTTCTATCATTTTTCTCAACAACTCTAGATTCCTATTTACTTTATCTTTTTTCTTGATTATTCCATTCATATAACCATCATGAAAAACAACTATATTTGTATGACATAATGCAAACTGTCCATTTTTAGAAGTTGATTTAACATATTCATGTACCCTACCATAATAATTTAAATATTTACTATTATTTATTATTCTTTGCATTGTAATATTTCGTATATTAGAATCCTTGTTTTGAATTTCCAAGCTAAATGCAAATTCTTTTTTATTTTCATGAAAATCAATGATTTTTAATAAATCATAAAGCTTATTTATTTCTGATTCTTTAATATATTCATCAGCATCCAAAAATAGTATCCACTCATTTTTAGCATTTTTTTTAGCAAAATTTCTTGCCTTTGAAAAGTCATCTTCCCATATATAATCAAAGGTATTTAATTTTTTATTCATTGCCTTATATGATTTTAAAATATTTAAAGTATTATCCGTTGATCCCGTATCTACAATAACAATTTCATCAAAATAAGGTAAATGTTTATCTAAAAAACGTTTTATGCATCTTTCTTCATTTTTTACAATTGCACATAAAGTAATATTTATTTTTTCATTATTATATTTTTCATACTCATCTATTTCTAAATTACTAATAACTGATGTATAATACTTCGTATTTAAATAACTAAAAACATTTTTGTAATTATCAATAATATTGAGAGAGCATAAAAATTTATTTATTATTTTAGAATAACCAACATTATTAATGTTTATTTTTAACGTATTTTTCAGGCATTCTTTACTAAAAAATTTATCATTAATATTTGACTTCATTTCGCTCCTCCTTCTACAAATTTATCTAATTTTTCTTCACTAACATAACCTTCTTTTCTCTTTAGCTCTTTATTATTTTTAAAACAGATCAATGTTGGTGTTTTGGTTAAATTGTATTTTTTTACTAAATCAAAATATTTCATTGCTTTATTGTTTATATTAACCGCATATATTTTTAATCCTTTTTTTTCAATTTCACTATTCAATACTTCTTTAAAGCTGCTACAAGCTGTACAATCATCTTTGAAAAAGTATATATATACTAATTGATTAGTGTTCATTTTTTCTTTTAATTCATTAGATGTATTAAGAATATAATATAAATTCATATCTTTTGCTTCTGCAACCACCATCGAAAATGGAAAATACAAGGATAATAATAACAGAGCTATTAAAACTAATTTTTTTATCACTTTAAACGACCTCTTTTAACTTATTATTATTTATTTGATAATAGTTATTTATCTTTGAATGTACTAAAGTATTATTTTCTAAAACTATGTATGTTGAATTAGATTTACTCATCCAATTCATAATAGTATTCAACTGTTCTAAATTAAGTTGAGATAGCAATTGATCAAAAAAGTAAATCCTATAGTCTCGTAGAATTGCTCTTAATATATTTAACAAAACAATTTCGCTATTTGATAAATCACATACTCTTATACAAGTATTAAGCTTGCTTGGCATTCTATCTAATAAAAATGTGATATTTAATTCGTAAATCAAATTATATAAATAACCTTCTGATATTTTATCATCACCTATCAAAAACTCTTTAAATGTCTTATTACCAAATTCATTATTTTCTTTTACATACATTATTAGATTATTGTATGTACTAATTGAATTTAATTCTTGATCATTAATTGTTACAGTACCACTTTTTCTCAATTTAGAATTCGTAAGTAATTTATAAAGCATTGTTTTTCCTGATAATGCTTCCCCACAAATTTCAATAATACTATTACTATCAACTATTAAATTAATAGATTCAAATAAACCATTTTTATCTGATAACTCACTAACAACAACTGCAGGCGTTTCTAATAAAACTAATTGTTTCTTATCAATTTCATTATCATTACTATTCAAATTATTATTTTCTAAATATATTAAATAATCTATATAGTCTAATAATTTAATGTCTAACTGAATAAAAGGCATTAGTAGTAAAGCAATTAAAACAAAATCAATAATAAATGTATTTAATGCAATTGAATCAGACATTACTCTATATGACAGGAATATGAATACACTGTAAGTTAAAGATATACAAAATAATATTGTTATAATTTTGTTTAATTTTTTTAGTTTTATTCCATTTCTATTTAAATAACTTATTTCTATAAAAGATATCATTATTAAAGGAATAATTAATGATAGTCCATACTTTAAAGACTGTATGTCTAAAAAATACAACAATATAATTACATAAATAACAGATAATAAATTTACAGTGTTTCTGAACAACCCCTTGTTCATTAATAATAATTTTCTGCTATTTGTTATATTTTTACTGAAATGATTTTTTAGTTCATCTATATTTTTCTTTTCATTTTTATCATTAAAAATAGCTATAATGACATTAAGTAAAATCAATAGTAATATAACTAAAGAACTATATTCGAAAAATGCCTTGTCTTTTAGATTGAAAGATAATTCAGTAATATTCGCAAAATACAAACAAATATAAAACAAAGACAAATACTTAATTCCATTAAGTAAAATTCCTCCAAATAGTTGTGCTTTAGAATAATTTATCAATCGTAAAAATATAGAAGTTACTGTATTTTTCTTAAAAGCCGTTAATTTATCATCATCTATTTCATCTATTATAAGCACAGTTTCATCTTGGCTCTTCTTATTTACAGATGCATATCTCCAACTTTTTTCATTCACTAATATTGACTTATCATCTGTAATACTTTTGTTAGAAAAATGAGCTTTGATCCCCATATTATTTAATAGAAGTTCGTTATTTAAGTCACGGTATTGACTTGGATATATAACCCTGTAGAATTTATCTATAAAATTTTTATTCTTTAAATACTTAAAAATTAGATTTACTCTATTATCCATTACTATATACCTTCATTCTTTATCCAATTTAAAAAATATTCATAATCAAATCCATCATTTTCTGTCCATCCATATTCACCAACGATTTTTCCATTTTTATAATGGAGAAAACTTGGTGTTCCCTCAATGTTATGACTTTTCTTAAATCTTGTCCATTTTGAATTATTTTTATGTATCTCTGTTACATCTAAATATTTTAGTTTTTTCAAGTCTGGATTTGATTTTAAATCATGTACAATCCTATCATCTAATATTTCGCAGTCACTACACGTTGGACGAGCAACATAAACAAAAAATTCATCGTGATGATCATTCTTATTTTCAATATCCGTTATACTGATAGCACCTAGATATTGTTGAATTCCTTTTGTATTATTTTTTGGTTTTGTTTCACAACCAACAAACATAAACGCTGCAAAAATAACTAATATAATTTTTTTCATTTTGAAACCTCTTTTTTGTTATTCTTGTTGTAGTATTGAGTGTTTTTTTATTTCAAATTTCTTTTTATTTGTTACATTTAATTTTTGATGTGTAATATATATTTTTAATATATTGTATTTATCCAAATTTTCTAAAATTTTATTTTTGTTTTCATCGTCAATATTTGAAAAAGTCTCATCAAATATTATTACGTCTGGATTTTTTAAAATACCATATGCTATAGATAATCTTTGTTTTTGTCCTAATGATAAATTCGATCCATCCTTTTGAATCTCATAATTAAATTGATTTGGTAATGACATTATAAAATCCAAAATATTCAAATCATGACAGACAGTTAAAATTTTATTTGACATAACTTTTTTCCCATCCGTTAAAAAATTAATTATGGTTCCTTTTACCATTGGCATATCATTAGAAAGATAAACAACTTTTTCTCGTATATAATGACCATTTAAATATTTAATATTAATATTATTAAAATATATATTTCCTAGATAACTTTCATTTAATCCAATTATTGATTTAGCTAAAGAGCTCTTTCCACTGCCACTTTTACCTACAATAATATTATTATTTTCTATCTTAAAATCTGCATTTGAATTAATAAGCAGACTTTTTAATCCATACCCTAAAGAATAATCCTTTAAACTTATCTGTTTTATTTTTCCTATATCATTATTATTCTGTTTTTCATCATTATTATTAATATTAAGTATTGCAATAAACCTTTTATAAGAAATCATTTGATTTTCAACATCAACCTGAATATTTACTGTTTCTAATACAGCTTGTACTAACAAATTAGAAATATTAATAAATACTATAAGCGACCCCAAACTAAGTATCTTACTATTAATTAACGCCATTCCTATTAGTATAGTTGAAAAATTTGTTATTTGTGAAATTATACCTTGAAAAGCTGTTAAACTTTTTGAATATTTAAAGCTTATATTTCTATTTTTTATATATTTTTTTAATAAAAAATCCACTTTATCGCTATCGAGTTCTTCTCTGTTATAGATTTTTTCATTTTCTAAGTTAGTAATAACTGATATTAATTTATCATCTAAATCGGCATAATCTTTATGTATGTTATAGCTATTTTCATATATCCTATTAAAATATATTTTTACAATAATTATTGATATAACACACATAATTAAATGTATAATTCCTAAGAAACTACTAATTTTAAAAAGTATAAATATTGCAATTATGATCAATATCACATCGACTATTACTCTCGTTAATATCATTGAAATTAGGTCTACAATATTCATTCCTTCTTTTAATCTATTTATTAGTTCACCCGAGTGTAGAGAATTTAATAATTTAGGTTTAATATTTAAAACATTATTTATATACCTATGATAAAGATAATATTCAATATTATTTGTTATATCTTGAACATACCCAATTTTTAAATAATTTAAATATGTGTCACTAAAACTTACTAATACATAAATCATTATTGCTATACAAATAGTCAGTCCATTTATCATTTTTAGATTTGGTAATAAATTATCTATAAAAAAGCCAAGTACTGAAGATAATAAAATATTTACCAAAACTAATAAGAAAGAAATTCCAACTAATCCAGAGAGTTCCTTCTTATACTTAATTAATAAATCCAGAATAATATTTGTTTCTCTTCCCTTTTTTAAGATATCACTTTGTATTTTTGAATTTGTTTTCTTTTCTATACTTAAAATGTATTGTGCATTCTTTAAAATATCACTTATTTTCATTTTTTCTATTTTAGGATGTGATGGGTCTGATATGATACATTTTCCATTAGATAAAATTTTATAAAGTACAATATAATGATTTTCTAATTCCCTTTCTAAAAATAAAATACATGGTAAATTTTTATTAGAAATGTTCTTAAACTTATTCTTTTTTGATTTTTCATCAATTTTAAATATTTTTGATACAAATCCATTTGATATGAAGAAAGTCTTAATATCATTTATACTTGTTCCGTAGTCATTATTATTTATACCTTTTTTTATTTTCTCATAGTCAACAGTATAACCATAATAATTTAGACAACTTATAACGCAAGCAGTCCCACAATCGTTCTCATATAACTGTATGTTATGTTTATACCTCATTAGCATCACCTCCATTTTTAATATATTTTCTTAAGACAATAAAAATATACAATAAATAGAGACATGTTCCTTTTTTATTACGTAGAAATCAAAAAAAACACCGTGAACATACCATATTAATAAAAAAAGAGCTTAAAACCTAATATGTATACTACTAAGTTTTATTAAAGCTCAAGTTTAGATTATTTTATATTACTTATGCTACCGATAAAATTTACTAATTAAAAAATATATTTTGTTTATTAAGCTATCAGGAAATTTTGAAACATCAATTATCCTCCTAGAATCTCCATATAAAATATAATTAGCATCTTCATTATAAAGTTTAATTAATTTCATCATAGTAGTTAGTGATGGTAAACATTCATTATTTTCATATTTACCAATTGTTGTTCTATGAACACCTACTTCTTTTGCAACAAATTCCTGTGATAATTTTTCTCTTATTCTAGCAGCTTTCAATCTTTCTCCAAGTGTCATAATTATCATCCTTCCTAGTGTATTTATTTTAACACATATTGAGCGTAGAACGCTCTTTTTTCTTTATTTTACGATATATAAGGACTTCTTACGCTATTATTTATAATATTTATTCTTTTTTTGATACTATTTTTTTAGGAGGTAGTTTAAATATGAAAAAACATTTATATTTATTAAGTGCTTTTGTTTTATTTGTTGCTCAATTTGCTGCAAGTACACCATCACAAATTGGACATTTTCAAGCAGAAGTTCCTGAAAAATTAAAAAAATAAAATTATTCAATATATTATATTTATGTTATTATTTTTTTAAATATTATATAATAGTACTTATCCTTTTTGAATAAGTACTATTATATTAATAAAATAAATTATTAGGAGGAAAAAATGAATATAGCTATAATTGATGATGATAAAAATTTTTTAAAAATCTTTTCCAATAAAGTTAAATCTCTCTCTCGTAATGTTTTTGATACTTCTTCTATTGATAGTTACACTAATTGTGAAACTCTTTTAGAAAAAAAATATGACATTTATTTTTTAGATGTTGATTTAATTAAACTTAATGGGATCGATATTGCTAAGTTTATTAAAGAAGATAATCCGGCTGCAAAAATTATTTTTGTTACTTCACGTAGTGATCTAATATTTAGTGCAATTACTGTTCAGCCATTCTATTTTATTAGAAAAACTAATTTAGAAAAAGATTTAACAATTGCATTTACACTTTTAACAGATTATTATACAGTGAAAGAATACTACAAAATTAAATATGATTCCGAAATTATAAGTATTTTAATTGATGATATTATTTATTTAGAAACATCTGATCATTTAACCACAATATATACAAATAACAAACAGTATCACGTTTATAAAACTTTAAAAACTGTTCAAAATGAAATAAATTCTAGACAAATAATACAAATAAATAGAAAAAATTGTGTTAATGTTTTACACATTGTTGATGAGCAAAAAAACTATATTAAATTAGATAATGATATAATATTGAAAATTGGGAAGCCATTTAAAAATGAATTTCTATCCATCTTAAAAGAATATGCTATAGAGGAGGATTAATATTATGTTATTCGAAATTGTTAATGATCTATTTGAAAATTTTCTTATTTCATACTTCATATCATCATATTTAAAGTTAGAGAAAAAAAATAAGATTTTCTTTTTATTAATCACTATCCCTATTAATACATTTATAAGTGCTTTTCTCTCAAATTTTAATATTATAGGTTTTTCACAAACATTACTTATTCAAATAGTTTTATGGTTAAGCCTTTTTACATTCAACAAGGAGTTTTCAACACAAGATATTATGATTTCTTTATTTTGTAATATTTTATTAGTTATCGCTGTATATTTTTCTATCTTAACTTTCTCATTTATTTTCCATATAACTCCTGCGAAAGTATTTTCGACAAATACAATTTATTATCCTGAACTTATTTTTTCTAGAATTGTTTTTATTATTCTTTTATTAATTACATTGAAAAAAAGGCCTTTACTTCTTACTAAAACACAAAACACAAAAACAAATTATTTATTAACATTTGAACTATTATTTATTTTACTAATGATATACTATTTTACTTCAAATGTTTTATTTTCAGACACTTTTAGTTCAGCAAATGTTATTTTTATATGCTTTGTAATGTTATTTTTATCATTTTGTTTTATTTTCAATCAAATGGTGAAAATGAATAAAGTCATATATGAAAATAAATTAAAAAAACAACGTGAAAATTATACTAAAGAAAACCTAAAAAATATTAAAGCTATAAAGTTTGAGATAGAAAATATCAGTCATAGAATGAATTATATTCTCCAATCTATCGAATTTGACTTATACGAACAAAATTATGATGATGCAATTTCAAAAATAGAATCATATAAAAATACAGTCTCAAGTGTTTCAAATGTCATTTGTACTCATAATGAATTATTTGACTTTATGCTCAACTTTGAAATTAAGTTTTTTCATCAACAAAATAAACAATTAAAAATATGTTCCTTTGTATCACAAAATCAAAGTTACAATAATTTAGAGCTTATAAATAAAATAACAGATTCTTTAAAATACTTTTATTCATATGTAAATGAAATAGAATTATTTTTAACAGAGCAAGATAATTTTTTAGAAGTAAAATTTATAATTCCTACAAATGATTTTGTCCAAAAGGAAATAATAGATAATCTTTCAGAAATAAACATACCAAATATATCAATTAAGAATCTTAATAACTTATTAGTGATATTATACAAGGAGAAATTAACATCATATGATTAATAACATAGTAAATATTTTTATAAAAAATAATATCATCAATAAAGATGATGCCGATATATATAGGTATGGATTATTTGTAATTTTATATAATGGTTTTCTAATAATAGATATACTTCTTCTAGGAACTATTTTTAATCAACTTAAATTTACCTGTTTATTTATAATATTTTGGACTCCTTATAGAATTTTTATAGGTGGTTCACATTGCAGTACACCTATAAAATGTTGCATCGTGTTTAATATATTTTTTTTAGTTGGTATACTTTTGTACATTATGAAATTAAATAATTTTATATTTGTAATAAATATATTTTTTTTATTAATACAATTAATATTTAGTAAACCGACCAAAGTATTTTATATTTTGTGGATTTTATTCTTTTTAATTTATTCTTTTTTCCACATTGATTGTAGCAGTGTTATAAATATAACTTATTTTTTAAATTCAGTTACAGTAATTCATAAAATTTTTTCAAAAAATAAATATATAATTTAAATGATAATATTATATTCTGTAACAAATATTAGCAAACTAGTTACAGGGATGTCCTAACTGCACCATCCCTATGCACTTATATAATTACAGCTATCCCAAGATAAAGATCAATTAAAAAAATACATATTAGATGTATTTCCGTTGTTTTCTCTTTTTCTTGGGATTTTTATTATGAGTTCTTCTTCTACAAGTGTCTTTATTTGCTTTCTTACTGTTCTTTCCGAAAGTCCTGTATCATTAACAATTGTTTTAACCGATGGGAAACAAGACCATGTTTTCCTATTTGCGTATCGTAGTAATGCTCTATAAACCATTCTTCCTGCTGGAGTTACATTTGCACTTGATACTTTTGTATAAAAATACATATAATCCTTATTCAACTTTGACACCCGCCTCTTTTATTATTTTTTTAAGATCAAATTTTATATTGTCATCTTTTTCAAACTTATATTTTAAAATTGATGTGATCTTATTTATATCTGCATATTTAACTTCTCTCTGTACTCTTTGATTGACTTGATATTCCTTGTCCAATTTTATCTTCCACTTAATGAATAATCTTAAAACTGTTTTCATTGGATGCATTCCAGTCTTCATCAAAATAAAATGACCCTTTGGCATACTCTTTAATTCATCTGTTGTCATAAGAGGTCTTTCTATCATTTGTAAAGACTGTGATGGATCATTTTTTCCTTTACTAACCGATCCACTCATAACAGTCTTTGACCCGAGATTTTCACTCATTACTTTTGCTGTTTCTGAATTAGGTGCAAAACCGCCAAATAGTGTATCCTGACAGTTATCCACAATAATACTTGCTCCTTCTTTTCCATAATTCTTTTCCAACTGTGCTAATGATTGAATTATTGCTACTATGGAAATATTTCTTGATCTAGATGCTGAAAACATCATTTCTGCTGATTCTATTTTAGGGATAGTTCCAATTTCATCGAGATACATAATGACCTTTCTTTTTAATCTTCCACCCTGACTATCAGCACAAGCCAACATTTCACGATAATACTGTTGAATAAAAAGAGAAATCAAAAAGTGTTTTGTATTATCTTCTTCAGGCATTACTAAAAAGATTGCAGATTTTTCACTGCAGAATTTCTCTATATCAACTGTAGTTTCGAAACACAATATCTGTTCGATTTCAGAATCAATAAATGCATTTAAACGAGATAAAACAGTAGAAAGAACAGACATCATTGCCTGTTCTCCTGTATTCAAAGCAGCACCAGCAAACCACTTTGCTTTATGGTTGTCAGGCAAATAATCAAGCAAAATCTGAAACTGTGTTTTCCCTTTTATTCCAGAAGGTTTCAACAGATCCTGAACAAGTTTAAATACACTGACGATATGTCTTTCTCCGTCATCACAAAATTCAGAAATAATTAAGATGATACTTGTAAGAAGTCCCTCTGCTGAATCATAAAAGAATGAATTTTGACCATAGCTTGATGCACTTTCTCCATCAGAAAAGATAATTGTTTTTGCAATTATTTTGGCATACTTTTCTGTTTTGGCTTTTAAAGACAAATCATTTCTGTTTTGTTTGTACTGATCCATATATTTATTGACCATATGAAGCATATTGTTTCCATCTGAAAAAAGAGGATTTCTTAAATCAATAACTGAAATATTATACCCATAATAGTCATAGGCAATTCCACCATAATTACGATACAGATCACCTTTTGTATCCGTTGTTATAAAAGAGACACCACTGGCACAGGCATATTCTAAATTTGGATACAAAAAATGGGCTGTTTTTCCAACACCAGCTGCACCAATCATCAACAAATGAATATCATCACAATCAACATATCCAAATGTTTTTCCAAAGTTTATTTTACTTCCTACAACTAATCCCTGTGATTTTGGAAGATCAATGCCTTTTCTCCACTTCACACTGTCAAATTCAATATATTTCAAACTTTGATGAACCTCTTTATCTGTCGCAAATCGAGCTGTTCCATATTGTCCATCACCGACTGTTTTCGATTTGATCTTATTCAGATTATAGTTTCCATTAAAATACACAGCACATCCTATAAAAAGAAAAAATAAAATACCAAACGCTATAAATATTCCTTGTGATTTTGTCATCGTTTTTTCTCACCTTCTTCACCTATTCATTCAAATCCTTTCATTTGAAAAGACTCCTCATAATTTTCAACTGGTTCAACATATTCACTGATAATATTCAAAGCCTCATCATAGCTTTTCGCATTAAAAGTTATTCTTTCAAACATCTCATTAGCTTTTTCTTCATACCCTGCACTTTTCAATGTTCTTGAGGCAATACCCATAAGATTAAAAATATTTCCATCTTCACCTATCATCTTTGCCTTTGGTCGTTCTTCTTCAAGAAGACCATATGCCTGTTTATTTTCCATAGCTTTATAAATTTCCCTTCTATAATGAACATCCATATAAAAAAGACCTGCAGATAAATTTCTACAAGCCTTTACTAGATTATTTCTGTTATTTTCTTTAACACAGTTTTTATAGTCAGCTACTGACTGACAAACATTTTCAAACATCTTTTTTGTATTGCCATTGTCCCTATAACTTCTATAATCCTGTTTCAAATATGACCATACCGGTGAATCATCTGATAATGGGTGAGAGAATCCTAAAAGAGAATGCTCATGGATCATTGTCATTTTTAAAAGTCTATCCAACTGTGCCTGAAACTTAAAATCATCTCGTGGTTCTTTTCCATTAAAAGAATAATAGAACTTGGCAAAAAGCGAATCAAATTCATCTTCTTGAAACCTGTCTTTTACAATTGTTTTAAAATCACTTTTGATATTTGAAACATATTTCATTGCTTCCTGATATTTGGGACTGTCCGTTGATTTAATAAATTCAACATTATTTTGTTCTTTCAGATCTTCATTAAAATCTTTATTTCTTGCTCGAATACATGAAATAGTGTATCTGCCTTTTTCATTTAGAAAATCACTTATTCTCTCTGCACCTTCGATGCCTGCAATATCATGATCCAGACACAAATAAATTTGATTGATGTTTGGATGAACATCTAAAAAATGATCCAATCCTATTTTAGAAAGTCCATTCAAAGCAATATAACTGTTTTCTATCCAATTCTCTTTGTTTAAAGAAATATAAGAAAGCATATCAATAGGTGCTTCAAAAACATAAACCTTGTTAGATGATCCCTTATAATGAAATGGATATAGTGGATCAGAGCCTTCTATATTTCCTCTAAATGATTGATTTTTACCATAAGTTGCAGTACCTCTTTTATGTCCATGACGAGCTACACCATTTTCATCCAAACCAACAAATACAGCATTGTGATATTCCTTATCTTCGTAGATCAAACCTTTTCTTACAAATTCATCAATGACTTCCTTATCAAGAAATCTTGTTTTCAAAAGATACCCATAGACCCTGTTTAAAGTTTCATTTTTTTCAGGAAGTTTAAATTCTGCCTTTTCTGTTTTTTCATAAGGAACTGACATTTGAAGATCACCCACATTGGATAGAAGAAATTCCACAGCCTGCTTAAAATTATAGTTAAAATATCTTTGAACAAATGCTATTGGATAACCACCTGCTTCTGCCTTCCAATCATAAAAGCGATTACCTCTTACAGTAATACTTGTATGCCTTGCCCATCTCATATCCTTTCCTGATTTTATGAGTGCTTCACCTTGCATTTGAAGAAAAGATGCAATATCAACTGAATTAGCCATTGCAATCTGTTCTTCACTGAACATTCTTGCCATTACTGATGCCTCCTTGCTTTTTTCTTTTTGTTTTGCTTTTTGCCTTTGATTGACTTTACTTTCATAGACTCATCTTTTTGTATATGCGTAATACTTTTAATTTTATCCTTCATATCTTTCACCTTTTTCTTCAAATTAAAAACGAAGTGAATGATCATCTTCCCTATGACCCGTTGCACTTCGTTTTCTTATTAATTTCTGTTTGAGCTTATGTTCAACACCTGTAAGAATCGTGTTTCTTATTGGCAACTCATTTTCAATGATTCTTCCAATATGACGAAACATTCTTGTTGTCATCATACTTAATGGAACTTCTTTTATATCATCTATATGATCTAAAAAATATTGAGCGTATTCATTTCCATTTTCAGCGGCCAATGTTAATAGTTCTATGGCTTTCTCTTTATCCTTTTCAACATCTTTTCCTAAAAGGTACATTTTGCCTAAATAATACTGTGCATATTCATTTCTATATTCACAGGCTTTATTCAGATAATAAATTCCCTGCTCCACATTCTTTTCAGTAACTTCACCTTCAACAAGAATTTTACCAATTTTAAATTGTGCTACTGAAAAATTTTCATTTGCCGACTGATAAAGATAATGAACATACAAATCATTATCTCCTAATTCTCTATAGATATTTGCAAGTCGGTTATAAGCAAATTTGTTATCACCACTTTGTTTATAACACTCTATTGCCTTATCCAAATCACGATCCACATAGAATCCATCATGATAGATTTTACCAAGTATATATTTAGCTAATGGAAGTTCACATTTTTCAAGCCATTCTATACTTTCTGGAATCATTTCAAATTCATTGTTTTTAATTGCTAAATTGATATCACCTATTTTTCTATAGTCCCGCCTTATTTTATATTCTTCCAACAAACTATTTTCTTCATTAAATTCCACACCTAATTCATTAGTCACATCATCCAATTCACTATTGCCGAAATTATGAATATCTTCAAAATCCTGCATGACCATATTTAAAATCATATTCTTGACGCTTTTAAATTCTTTTTGTTCAAGTAGTGGTAAACGTTCAAGGACAGTATCATTATATGTTTCATTGACTTGTTGTTTATACAGGTACCATTGTTCATAGAGCTGTGCTATATTTTCATCCTTTTCCAACTCTCTTAAAATATCGTTGATGATCTGCTTTGATTCCTTTGGAATATAGGCATACATCATTTTTCCATGATAATCTTTCAAGCTCATTTTTAGTTTTAAAAGGTCATTAAAGATCTGCGAACTGTCAAAATGTTCATGATCCATTCCATTTAAAATTTCAACGACTTTTTCTTTACTGTATTTTTTTATTTCATCTCGATTGGTAGTCTGATTTTCATAAATATGTAAAAGATCATTTTTAAAAATACTTCCAGCATACTGTTTTCTGATTGACTCTATTCCTTTTTTAGTTAAATAACCCTCTTTAGGATTCTTTGAATAGGCAACCATATGAATATGAGGATGATGACCTTCATTATGAAAAGCAGCAAACCATTTGAGATTGTTCGGATCTATCTTCATTGCCTTTGCCAGATCATTTCTTTTTTCCTGACAAAGTGACATCCAGCTTTGAACTGAATCAAAGCCTAAACGGGTAGCATCCTCTCTTTTTATAGAAATAATATGTGTCCAAACGTTGCCTTCATGTTCTCCTATTTCTTTGACAACATCATTCAATTCAAATTGAAGACCTGCATCTGAAAACAAACCATGCTCACCAAGTTTTTCTACTCTAGGACGATGTGAAATATAATCTATATAATTTTCCTTTGTTGTAATATCATCAAGATTAGCATCAATCACACTCGATATAAATTCACTGGCATTTTCTCTTGTTGGATTTTCTTTAAAATCATTATATTCAAACATTCCTGTTACAGTTGGATAATCATTTATAAGCTGTTGAATAAGTTTCTGCTGTTTCTTTGTTGCCTTCATATTTCCATAATCACTTTTAAATTTTTCTACACCTTCTCTGGTAGCAATATAATTCACATAATATTCTTTATGACTTTTACCTTTCATATATCCTGACTTAACAATAATTCTTACCATAATCTTTACCAAATAAAAAAGGAAACCTTTTTAAAGTTTCCTAACATATACTTCCTATCTTCTATTTAAAAATACATCTGCAAGATCATATCCCAAATACAATGCCTCTTTAAAAATAACTATTTCATTTTCAATTTCTATTTCTGATGAACATCCTATCCATTCTTCATTTATTTTGTTTGCTTCTTCCTCACCATATACTTGTATCAATGCCTTCATAATTTTTTTATGAATTTCATCTCTGATTTTATTTAACTCACATTTTTTTGAAGAATCTTTTCTAGTATTTTCATAGAATAAGTCATCTCCATAATAAAGTTGTTTTATAAATTCATCCTGTTTTGACACGTAGATCATTCCTTTCTAGACGACATACTATCACAACAGTTTTTATATAGCTATTATGAATCATGAACCTTTTTGATATTTATTTATATTTTCAAAACTTATCTTGCCATTGGTTGCTTTAACTTCGTTCATACACTTCACTCTTAGTTTTTTTAAAGTATCATTATCAACATCTGCTATTGCTGAAAGAACATTCATGACCATTGAAAGCTCTACTGTATTTTTATAAAGCAATTTTGAAATACGATCTTCACTTGATTTAACAGTTCCTTGAACTGCACTTGAAATAGCAACAGGCAAATACTGATTTTCCAACGTTGAACGATTGTATCCATCATAAAATTTAATTGCTCTTTCAATAAATTCACTTCGACTTTTGCTGTCATCTGTTTTTGTCATTTCATCCAGTCTGTCCATCACATCTTGACTTAGCCAGATCGTTGTTCTTTTCTTATTCACATTTTATTTTCCTCCAACAAAAAAAGGATACATCTGCATCCGTTTTTCTCTATTATATATAATTTTAAATTTATAAATTTCATCATTCTAATTACAATTTTACATTCATTTTTTCATCAAATATTCTTGAATTTACAAGCAATCATAAATGCCCGTAGCTATACAGTAGATATACTGTAGGTATGCATTTACTGACGAACTAGTATATTGACTTTCAGTTTTGTATAAACTATAATGTAGTTGAAAAAGGAACTGCCAGTAAGCGGTTGTCCTTGGATTTTGTATTTTTGTTAAAATAACTAACTCATACTTTTCCAGAGGCTGAGGTAGTTATTTTTTTTCACTTTTATCAATTATGATAAGAAGTAATTTAATAACAAGCATCATTAAAGACACGACAAGTGTTAAACAAGTTAACACTACCATGACTATTTCATATGTTGTCATTCGCATCACCTCCGTTTTTCATATTTTCCCAAAACTTCTAGGAATGTGAATTTCGAAGGATTGCGTACCTTCGTCATGACGACCAAGGATAACCACCTACCGTATACGGCTGTTCCATTTATGATTATAACATATCACATATTTTCAAACTACATTTTTCGTCAAAATTCTGCTTACGCTGTTTTTGACGACCTGTTATCTCCTGTTGTTTCTAGGAGAACATTTAATATACAACGCCACTATTGACGCACTGTCTTCAATAATGACGTTGTTTTTCTTTTGTGAACTTCTTTGAAACAACGGGCATTGCCCGTTGTTGTAAGGTGAAGCGACGTCGCTTCTTTAACCTGCACACGCCACATCTTTTAAAAGTTACCCTTATTTTTCAATTCAAATTGGACATTCTATCCATCTATTTTTTAAAACCTTTAAAATAAGGGCACACGTTTTTAAACAAATAAAATTGGCATACTTATTCCTTATTTCTATAAAAAGCGCACACGATCAAAATTTACCGCCAAACACTCCTTGATACATTGATTTATGGATGTTCCTCAATGATTGTTCTGGGCTTTTTACTAACGACCGGTTCATCTCCTTCTAATTCTTCAATGAATTCCCTGACCTCTGGTTTGACGTGCTTTTTATAGATTTGATTCAAGCTTTCCATAATTTCTACTTCAATTGTTGTATTTTTCTTTGCAAGATTTGAGTTGATTGCTCGAACTCTTGCTTCAGGATATTTTATTTTTATCTCTTTTTGTTTAACCATTTTTAAAACCCCCTTATCGTTATTTCAATTTTTTCAAACACTTCTTGCTGCTCGATTTCCTCTAATTCATGAAATCTTTCTTTATATTCATTGACCTGTTCATCGGTTAAAGAAACTAGATCTTCTGATCCATCATCTCCTGCAATAAAAAAAGTGCCAGCAATAACATCTCTGCCAACACGTCTGTTTGCCTGTAAATTCATAAGTTTTCCTTCCTCGTTACAGACAAGAACAGTATTATCATTCAAGTCAATTTCTTCAATCAGACCACCAACAACTCTTTGCATATCATCCAATGTATTTTCTATATATTCAACCTTTGGTTCTTTCATTGGCTCAACAACGAGTACACGTATTTTTTCATCGGCTTCTCGTATTTTCTCTTGATTTTGAACACTTTCAATAACATAGAAGCTGTCTTCACCTACGATAAGACCTAAACTTTGTCCATTATCCCACTTCATATGGATTGTTCCAATATCATCAACTGTTTCTACAGTTCCTAATGTTCCAGTGGGAACAGGATGATGAGGATCGTCCATAGAATTGAGCATGATCCTTGTTCCCTTTGGATATTTCTGTTTGATTTCCTTAATTTTATCTTGATTCACTTTCCTCACCTCCTTACATTTGCAAACTAAAATTTATTTTATTTTCCTGTTCGATATTCAACAGATCAACTTGAAAATTATCCTTAATAAACTCATTGACTTTGCCTGTTGGATGTCCTATATCTCCATCATCAAAATCACTTTGAAGTTGCATCGCAACAGAATTGATAAGTTCCATAAGATAATCTCTGGAATATTCTGTATTAGGAAACACCTTATTGATATAAATACCATTTGTATCAAACAGTACCAAGCCATTGTGCTTTATAGAGATTTCAAGATCACCAAACATCCCTGCATTCTGTACAAAGTTTCCAATTTCTTCATACTGAAGATCTATACATTTTTCATGATTCGTTTTTAAACAGCCAACATATTCTGTATGCAAGTAGTTCTTTATAAATTCATTTTGTTCATTCATTGCTATCGTCCTTCCATCATATTCAGTCTGTAATAACCACTCCAGTAAGACACAGTATTCATGGCAACATTGCTGTCGTTACTGTTTTCATGTATCCACACAGCTTCACCTTTTGCATTCTTTCCTGCATAGATTCCTACATGAGTTGTCTTTCCTGATTTGTTAATTAAAAAGGCAAGATCACCCGCTTTGAGATCTTGCTTTGCTATTTTTTTGCACATTTTTATCTGTCCTGATGTATTTGTATTGCCAAGATTATTGTTCATAACAGTCCAATAGACCCAGTCTACAAAATGTGAACAGTCCAGTCCTTTTTTATTTCTTCCTTTGCTGTCTGGAGCAACAGTTACTCCAAAATCATTACCATCATATCCTGCACACTTGGCAGAACCACCCCAGTAATAAGGTATCTTTCCAACAGCATCCGCAGCCTGCATCACTATTTTCTTTCTGATTTCACTTGTATCTTCAGGCATATTTTTAATCAGTTCATCCATCTGCTCTTTGGAAAGTGTTGTGACTGTTTTTCCGTCATTTCCAATCAATGCACCATAACAGGTTTCCATTGACTTTTTTGTATCTTTCAGCAGTTTTTCATTCAGGTTCTTTTCTAGACTGGCATAGATGACGGCGTTTACAGAAGTAGGGACTTTGACTTCTTCACCCTCTGTAAAACTGTTGACCCATGTCTCTGCCATTTCATCTGAAAATACTTTATGCTGTGAAGAAACCATATAACCAATAAAATACCCTTTGACCTGATAAATATTAAGCGATGATCCATTTGTAAAAGTCTGATTAATTTTGTCAATATGACTGTCAATCAACACAAGTCCATCCTGTATTTCCTGAACATATTGCTTCATTTCATCTGTAAGTTCACTAATTGGATTGCCTTCAAACAGATCTGTTACAAGATTGTGATTGAATGAAATACCATCTGAAAAAATAGCACCAATTAAAACAGTAATAGCAACAAATGGTGAAACAATAACAACAGCTACATTTCTGACAAACTTCCTGCCATCATCACTGCTAAAAAAAGACAGAGCTAACTTTATAAGTTTTGTTTTCATTACTGTCTGACATCTCTATAACCATAAGGATACATTGCTGCTTCTGTTTGATTTAAAACAGCTTCTTTCATTTTTTTAACAGCCTCATCTAAATACTTTTCATCAAGAGAACAGTCTTTATATCCTTGCTTGATTATTTCATAGTATTCCTTACCTGGTACTCCATATTCATAACCATCATTCATCACATAAACCATCGCCTCAGTTGTAATTGTTCCATTAGAAATTCTTAAATTTTTCTTTTCGTAGAGGTGTGGATAACCTTCATAGCGATCAAGGAAATGCTCATCGTTTTCTGAAATTTCCCAAATACCTACAGGTACTTCCATTCCCTTTTTTGGTTCTACAGTCGCAACTGCATTGCTTTTATTTCCTCTAAACACCATTTCATAATTTGACAACATACCTGTTCCAACCAGTTTAGCATCTGGACATCTGTGTGCCATCTGCTCCCTGTTTAAATTACTGCCATAAGCCACATAATATTTCATCTTTTTCTGTTCCTCCTTTACATCTGTTGCATGTGCATTCCAATTTCTTCTCGAACATCTTCCAATGCTTCATTATTTGTTTCCTGTGCACTTTGCAATCTTTCTCTTTGCATAACTGCCTGTTGTGGATCTTTCCATGCAATACATCCATCTAGATTTTTTAAAAGATGATGTCGTGCTGTTTTAAATTCATCGCCAATAAGTCCAAGTCGTAAAAGCCAAGTCCTGAACGTATATTTCTCATTAGACGAATGTGTCTTAACTCTGCTTGCCTTATTTTGAACCAATGCCTGATGAGATATTGCCAAACAAAACTGGATATAGGTCTTGATTTCACCTGCATGAAGTGTTCCGTTAAACATCCGAAATTCTATTGTTCCTTTTGAAAAAACACTATGAAAATTTAAGGCATGATACCTCGAATCATCATAGTGTTCGTATTTTCTGCTGGTATTTCCGTCATACCAGAGATTTTCAACTTCCTCAATATCTTTTGGCTTTTTTCGATTGAGCATTTCTAAAAAATCATCATCTATTTTCTTACAAAATCGTACTTCTCTTTGCGGTCTTACCTTTAAAGCTTTAAAGATAAGATCCTCTTTTGAATACATAATATTTGCAATATTTCTTAATGATCTGGCAGTGTGTTTTGAAGCATCCACATGAATGTGAATCCCACAGCTTTCATTGACTTTAGCATGACCATTCCTTCTTAATTCACGAACAATGCTCTGTATCGTTTCAATATCTTCATAATGACAGATAGGCGAAACAACCTCAACTTTATAATCAGGATCATAATCAAATCGATTTCCACATTGTGGTGTAATACTGGCATCTCGTACAATTTTCCATTTTCTTCCGTCTTGATCACAAACAGAATAGGTATCATATACACCACGTTCATGCCTAAAACCTGTATCAAAATGTTTAGCAATAATCAAAGCAGCGCTTCTTCTTGTTAAACCTGTCATTTCTATTTCTATTCCAAAACGCTGACTTTTCATGGATATTCATCATCCTATCTTCCGCCTTTATCACCAAACAGTTTTGATTTATAATCTGGTGCATGAACAATAAGGTTGTATCTTTCACTTCCACATTTATAAAGACAGGCACCTCTTTGCGGATATTTAATAAGTTCATACTCACTTTCTTCAAGCTGTAACGTATCGATATAAAACCTTGCATCCGTATTTCCTGCATTGAACAGGAACGTATGTGTTGGTATTGAAAACAATGGTTTTGTTAGTTCTCTGATTCCTTCAATATTGAAATCTTCCAGATTTTGAGAAGCTAAAATGACAGAACTTTCCTTTTTTCGAACACGCTTCATAAAATTTCTAATATATTCTACTGCTGTTGTATTTGTTAAAAAAAGATAAAGTTCATCGATTGAAGCTACTGTATATCCTCTTTTCAACAGTTCATTGGACATATAGGAAAGGATATTAAAAAGCATCGCATCTTTTAAAGACTTATTTGCCTGCAAAAGATCCTTAACGCCAAAAGTCACAACCTTTTGTGAATGAATATTGGTATGCCCATTAAAGAAACGACTGTCACTTCCCACACATATTGAATTTAATAAAAGCAGTATTTCACGCAGTGACTCTCTTGTATAAATGTTATTTCTGTTTGTATTGTAATGTTTGTATTCTTCATCAATGTAATCATAGAGATCACTCAATATTGGGTAGTCGGCATGTTCTAGAACACTAAGATCTGTCTTTTCATTAATGTTGAATCTTTGATAGACCTTTGCCAACATAATTTCTAACGTATCGATTTGCTCCTCTGTAAACGCCTTATATGTCTTGAAAAAATCCTTTAAAAAGGAAATATGCTGTGCAAGAACCGTTGACTGTTTAAATGCAACAGGAACATCATCTTCGCCTGAATCTTCTATATCTTCTGACCATTGTTTTGGTTCAAGAACATTAATGATATATCGTCCTGCCATCATATCAATAAAAACACCACCAAGATTAGAGGTTACTTCTTCATATTCATGTTCAGGATCCAGTGTTATTAAAGACATTCCCTGTTCTCTTAAATTCAACAATAAAAGTTTTAAAAGATACGATTTTCCCTGTCCTGAATTTCCAAGAATAAGAGCATTGGCATTTGTTCTGTCGTCACTTCTTTCATTGAAATCAACAATAATATTGCTTCCAAATTTATCGTGACCTATATAGATTCCATGCGGATCTGTCTTACCTGAATAGTTAAATGGAAAAAGATTTGCAACACTCGATGCTGGAAGAACACGTTCAAACTGCTCCTTGAATCCATCATAGCCCGATGGAATAACCGCTAGAAATCCTTCTTTCTGTCTTAAAAGAAGACGATCAACATTCAACTTGCTTCGCACAAGTTCTGTCATCATTTCAGTCTGAATAAGTTTAAGCTCATCATAGCTGTCAGCAATCAACTCAAAATAAACAGCACAGTGAACAAGTGGTTCTCTGTTTCGATGCATATTGGCAATCAGTTCAATAACATCATTAAGATTGCTTTGAGCGGTTACTGTTTCTTTTAGATCTTGCGTATTGCTTTGTCTGAGCCTGTTTTTATTAGCTGCATTTCCAATGATCTTCTTTTCTTCGGCAGAAGTGACCTGTCTGGCATAAATATGCAACGTGACTCCGTCTTTTTCACCCATATAACGTAAAAGTGCCTGTTCATCCGTAGAGGTTGGATACTCTCGTAATGCCCAGACACTTCTGTAGCTGTTGCCACAAATAAAATATTCTGTATAGAAACGTATTGTCGAAGGTGCAATCATATCAAGATAATCCTGCACTTTGATTTCTTCTTCATCTTCAACTTCAGCCTTTTTGAATTTACCAAATAATTTATTGAACACCATCATACCACCTCTTTCCATCATAATCTTCAAACTGACTTGTTGTAACATTCTGTTCAAAATAGACAGCCAACATTCTTTTAATCATTTCCTTATCTGCTCGTGTTACAGAGATATTTTGCATACGAATGAGTTTTTCAATACGATGGATCAAAGAATGTACTTCTAACTGATCATCAGGTTTTATACGAACAGCGATCAGGAAAAGTCGTGCTGTTGCTGTCTGTGTTTGAATCTTATCCAAATGATACAGATCTTCTTTAAGAAGCTTGATAACAACTTCTTCTGTTTCTTCCTGAATTCTTTTTTTCAGAAAATATTTGTTTTCTTCAAAATTATCTCGACTGTTCAGACAGATAATTTCAATATCATTTAGTCCTTTTACAACATTTGTAAGTGCAAATATCTTTGCCCCTATATTTTCTTTTGACATAACAGAAAGATTTTGTGGCTGAACAACAAAAAAGACGACTTCCTCTCCATTAAACAGTTTCAAACTGTAATCGGTAATCGTCTTAGTATTGATCAGCATCCTTGTACTGGATACTTTTTTATTTTTCTTTGTTTTCTTTTTCACGGTATCTTTCTTCTCTGTTTTCTTCTTTCTTTTCATCATAGCCTCCATTTCTTTTTCTTGTTTTCTGTATTCAAGGGTGTTTTTATTTCACCTGTAAAATGCCATTTATATAGCTGTTGTGAAAATATAAAAAAGGCAAAGGCATATGATAAAAAATCAAAGATACTGGTATCAGCCATACGGATAGTTAAAAAAGCATAGCACCCTACTAATGCCATTGGCATATAAAAATTGGCATGAGAAATGGCAATCACTCCAATGATTGCCCCCACGCCTACGATTCCAATATCTCTTAAATACCATAGCCATAATGTTGCCTTCCCTTTTAAATTATCGGGATACATATACATTTTAGCTCAACCTCATTTCATCATTCATTTTTCTATCGACCTGTATATAGGTCATCCATCTCTTTTCATAATAATGCTGTTCAAGATAGCGATACAATAACAGATTCACCCACTCATCATATTCTGGAACTTCTTCGTAAAGAATGATTGGCTTTGAACATTGCTGTACGATTTGAACTTTTTCATCACAAATCGCATCAAAAACACAGTCCTGCCAGACACCCTTTTCTTCTGTTTCTTTTACAAGTTCATCATCAACTAAAATCATTCCACTTAACAAATTTGTATTTAAATTATCAACATCATATGTAAAATAATGCTTTTTTCCTACGATACCTTCATACTTGCATGTTGCAACAAACCATTTATATTTTTTCAGTTCTTCGATAGTCATGCTGTACCTCCTACAACAGAAATACCAAATAAGCAGGAAAAATGCAAGATGATTATCAGCTTCTTTTCATAATTGTTTTTGTAATATTCATAGCTGACTGAGCTGCATAAACAGTAGACATGATATTTGCTTTCATGCTTGTATCAAGCCCAAACTGTCCTGCAATTCGTGGAATTTCACTTGCTGCAAGTATCAATCCGATTCCTAAAAGACAGTTTTCTTTCATAACGCCGAGACCCGCAATTAAAATAACTGCCTGTAAAAATGCGGTAAGACATATACCAATGATCTGCTTGCACCATTGAATAAAGCCATCTGTATAGCCACGCACAATTGAAAACATATAAAGTGATCCTACTGCAATCATCACTAAAAGGATACCTCCTCTTTTTAGATTTGCGAAGAACACTTTGATAATGGAATAACCCATCATAATCAGCAAAAAGATAAGCAGTACCGTTCCAAGCGACAGCTTTTGCATATACGACAGTGATTTAATTGCTGAATCACCTACGGACTGACTTCCTACAAGTTTAGCAAGTCCATTGGACATGGTTACCTGCAAAGAAATACAGAACTTATATAATTCTACAGGCAATACAGTAAACAAAGAAACAGCCATAAACCCTTTCATAGCATTAAGACAGGCATCTTTGATACTGCCTCGCCCACTTTGATATTCAACAGCTATTTCAAATACTGCAACGACCATTCCTGAAACAAACAGCGCCCATCCAAAAAGTCTAAACAGTTCTATAATGGCTCTTACAAAGTCATAGTCAAACAGATCGGCTCCCATTGATCCCATCATGCCAAAGAATTCACCTAGAAATTCAAGTAGCTTACTGTAAATCCAGTCAACGATCTGACCCATGACTTTATCTGCGACAAAATCCCATAAAAACATAATCTATTCCTCTATAAGACTTTCCAGATATAGTTTGGTGCAATCAAAGAAAATGTTAAACACGCAAACAGTATTGCTGGTGTTGTCCAATCAAACTGTCCTTGTTTTCTGTAATCAAAATATGCCATTGCAAGTTTAGCAAAGAAAAATACAGCAAGTATGATATCAATAACAGGAAACACAACATTGTTGACAATATTTTTAATCTGCGACTCCATTTGTTTCCAAGCCTGCTGGATAACACTGGAAACATCTCCTGCCGCATAAGACTGTTTCATTGTTAATACAAGCATTATTAAGATGATCATCAAACAGATAATGACCTTTACTTTTTTATTTTTTAAAATTTGTACCATTGTTTCCTCCTTTTCTAAACAGCTTCTTCGATTGTCTGTTCATTTAATAAATCTACAAGATCCTTTGCAAATAATCCTAAATCCACATTTTGCTTTAAAAGACAGGTAATCATATCTTTTCCTAAATAGCTCAACACATACTGTGGATTGGTAATGACCATTTGTCCCTGTTCAACAATGATCTGAATACTTTCATAATCCAAATGGCACATATCAAATACCCTTTTTGGAATGCAGTAAAAATCTTCATCGAACAGTTCTTTTTCATTTTCTGCAGTTACTTTAAAGCACTTGTCCTTGATTCCATCTTCCTGAATCAAACAGACCGTTTCACCTTTTCTTAACAGCAACTTGTTAACTAAACTTTCAGGAAGTGTCACTTTATTCCCTTCCTCAAGTTTCATATGATACTCATTCATCATTTTCATCACCTCCATCCTGCTCAAATAAATCAAGCTGTTTCTGTATTCCTGAATTCTTCATAGGATTGTAGTTGGAAATCAACACTTCTGGAAACTGTGAATCCTTATCATAACGAAGAGCCATATTGTTGATTCTTGAAAATCCTTCAATATAAAAATCTTTGTACAGATCTCGTATAAATTCACAGTCATTGTAGGAAAGCAGGAACTTTCCCTGTAATTTCTTTAAGGTATCCCTTAAGCGAATGTGATCTTCCTTTGTGAATACGACAGAATAATGTCCTTCCGTTTCATAGTAGGGAGGATCTAAATAAAAAAAGGCATCTGATCGATCGTATTGAATAATCAGTGCCTCAAAATCCTTGTTTTCTATAACTGTATTTGCCAATCTGTCGCTGATTTGCCAGACCGTATTAAATGCTTTACGTACATCATAAGGTCGACATCCAAAAGTTTTACACCCTGAACCATAGGAATATCTGACAAGCTTAAAAAATGCAACAGCAAGTTTTACATCCTGTTTTTCAATTCGTTCTTGCTTCATGATTTCCATGATTTCTTCTTGCTGAAGTTCGGTAAAATAAACCTTTACTTTTTCCATTTCTTCCTGTAAAAATTTATCTTCCACTCTTTGCTTGGTTATAATTTCTTTATAAAGATTAAAGATATTTCTTCCGTTTTCAGGAAGATAACCAAGTTCCTGAATAAAAGCCAATGGCTGATCTCTTACAACCGCAAACATATTTGAAAGGTTGTTGTTGAAGTCATTATAGACTTCAAACTTATCTGGCTTTTTTCCAAACAGTACCCACCCTCCTCCACCAAACACTTCAATATATCTTCCATAGCTTTGTGGAAATCTTGCATAGATCAGATCTCTAATAGACTTCTTTCCACCTACCCATGAAATCAAACTGTTCATTTTCATCTTATAGTCATCACCTCCTTCAAAATTATTTTTCTTTGTTACAGACAGATATTCTTAAATGGAAACCATTCAATATCTGCAATCCAGTATTTATAGACAATGTAAAGAAAATAGGTAATGAAAATGACTAACAGCATAAACATTACCTTCTGATTTCTATTCATCTTTACCTCTTTTGATTTTACAAATCACTGCTGCAATTAATAATCCACTGGCAATTAGTAACGCACTCAATGATTTATAGTCTGTATCATCACCTGTTTTTACAACAACAGGTTTTGCTTCATCTTTCATAACTACTTTTTGAACTTCTCCTGTATCAGAGATTGTAAATTCAACATCACTTGCAACATTGTAGCCTGCAGGTGCTAAATCTTCATGAAGCACATAAGTTTTTGAAACAGTTAATCCTTCGATTCGATGTGGTTCTTTTCCAGAAGTCCATGATTCAACTACTTCACCTGTTTCCTTGTCTTTTAAGGTAAGTTTAGCTCCTTCAATTTCTTTTCCACTTGTTGCATCTACTTTTGAAATATCTACCTTTGTGATTTCATCTTTCATTTTAAC
>NZ_JAJDKB010000118.1:0-1311 GCF_020589955.1 Faecalibacillus sp. TM498 | reverse complement strand
TGAACAATGAACATACTGTAAAATATCATTTTGAATTTCTTGTTTATTATCATATCGATAACATTGAATCTTATTCTTACTCAAGAAACAATTTATTTTATTTGTAAACGATTCTTTTTGGATATTAGCCACAATAATTTCATCAAATATTTTAATTTCTTTTTTTATACTGCTTATTAATTGATCATTATTATCATTAATAATAACACAGGTTACTTTGGGTTTTATTAATTGAAAATTATTACGTACAATTCTATTAATATCTAAATTCACTTGATTTTCAATATCTTTAAAATTATGAATTGATTGAATAATACGTGAGCGTTTTTCCATAACAATTTTTATTAATCAAGTGCCTTTTTAATATCACTTGCTTTGTAATAAACATGATCAATCTTTTTATTTTCTACATGAATGAGCATTGGTACTTGTTTTACTGTGATATCTTTATAATCTGTTACATTTTTATAATCAAAATCTTTTCCTGTTTTTAATGTAGTATCTTCTATATTGAAAAAATAAAGATTTGAATTTCCGCTTAAAGTTTTTTTGATATCATCATTTACTTCTTCACATTGTTTATTTCCTGTTTCATAGAAGTATACAAAATACGTATCATTTTCAGAATTATTTAATAGATTCTTTTCTTCGATATGTTGATATCTAAATCCAACATCTTTTGGATTTTTAAACGGATCTTCTGGTTTTTTCAACATATTTACTGCCACCACAATTACAAGTCCAATAATACAAATCCCAATCATTTTTAAAGTCTTTTTACTCTTTTCCATAGGTCATTTCCTCCTTTGACACCTTTAGCATAGACTATAGAGTCACTTTATACTCAAGTATTTTTTGAAATATCTTTTATATTTCCTCTCTACACTTATTATTTTATTTATTTTCTTTTAAATCGGTATCTTTCTGGCATGGAAGTCAATTTTATGGCACGAAAATAAAAAATTAAATAGTTACACCTATCTAAAAAAGCTACTTTCATAATTGAAAATAGCTTACATTATTAATCTAGAAGTGTCTTATATACAATTTCATCCACACAGCTCTTAATATTATTCATCATTAAGACCCTTTTAATTTGATTCTTTTGTTTAAGTTCTTCAGTAACATTCCACTTGATTTTATATTCTTCAACCAATCTTTCATATAAATCGTCAGCTTCTTTTTGTACTTTTAACAGATAATCATTTAATTCATTTTTTGAAAATAATTTGAAATATAGCCCATAATCATATTTTTTTAAATAATCTAGCTTTGCTCTTCCAAAGCGATTTAAATGCATTTCTTCTACTT
>NZ_JAJDKB010000117.1:0-1326 GCF_020589955.1 Faecalibacillus sp. TM498 | reverse complement strand
GCTTTTCCATTGCCAAAACCTTTATTTCCAATAGCTTTCATATCTAAGTTTTCGACACATACGATATCATACTGATTGGCTATCTCAGTAGATTTCTTATGAAGACTGTCGAGACGTTGATTCGCTATTTTTCTATAGATTCTGTTTACCTTTCTCATTTGTTTAAAATAGTTACTTGATTTTGTTTCATTCTTTTTAGAACCTGCTTTTCGTGAAAGTCTTCTTTGTTGTTTAGCAAGCTTCTTATGACTTTCTCGATAGTATTTATGAACTCCTGCTTTATTCCCATTACTGTCCATATAAAGTCCATCGGATTTATAGTCAAGTCCAATAGAATTTGTACTTGATTTGGAAACAGATGGAATGTCTTCCTGTTCATATTCGAAAAGAACGGAAGCAAAATAGTTACCGACACTATCTTGAGAGACAGTAACAGATTTAAGCTTCCAATCATCTTTAGGCAGCTTATGAATAACAGCTTTGACCATTCCAACTTTAGGAAGCTTTATGACATTTTTACCAATAAGAATATTGTTGTTGGTAAAATTTGTTGTATACGACTTTTTAGATTTTCTTTTGCTTTTGAATTTAGGGAAATGATTTTGTTTTTTAAAAAATCTGTCATAGGCGTCTGCTAAATGAAAAACGGCATTTGAAACAACAAATTTATCTATTTCTTTGAGAAAATCATAATCTTTTTTTTATGTACGAGTAGCGAACTCATTTGATTTAAGCTTACAAAGATGGGATTCTCCATCTTTGTATCTTTGTTTTTGTAAGGCAAGTAATTGGTTATAAACAAAACGACAGCAACCAAAAGTTTTTGCAAACATGACTTTTTGTTCATCATTTGGATAGAGTCTATATTTAATTGCCTTGTTACTTTTGTTTGCTTTTGACATATATTTTACCTCCTTCCTTGCGTTTGAATATATTCCTTAATAATATCTACGGTCACCCCGCCTGTAGATATCAAACAATAGCTTTGTGACCAGAACATATCCTTCCATAAATGTTCCTTGATTTCTGGATATTCTTTTTTTATAAGTCTACTGCTTGCTGATTTATAAGCATTGATAAATTTAGAAATCTCACTATTAGGCTGTCCTCTGAACAGTACATGAACATGGTCTTTATCGTGATTCCATTCTTCCAACGAAATATTATAATTAAGGCATATGTTTTTAAATATCTCTTTAAGCCGTAATGAGATAGCATCATCAATAACATTATTCCTGTATTTGACACACATAATTAAATGATAATTAAGCATGAACACTGAATGATTATTAGTATCAAGTTCCATAGCAATATCCTTTCTAAAAT
>NZ_JAJDKB010000116.1:0-1342 GCF_020589955.1 Faecalibacillus sp. TM498 | reverse complement strand
CCCGAATTGCAAGCAGAAACTGGAAATAAGAGAAAATAGGAACTAATTTTTATAGAAAATCGTATTTTCAGTTACATTAAGTTTAGCTAATTCATCTAGAAATAATTTTTCAGCAGGAAGATATCCAAGTATCTTCCTTTTCTTTTGATTGATTTTGTTATTTATATCAATACTTGTCTTTTTATCTATTGTGTTGATGTCAGTACCTTTCTGTATAAAATATCTGATAAGTCCATTACAGTTTTCATTTGAGGCCCTGTCACAAGAATGATAGGGTCTGCCAAAATAAATCTTGGTTCTCTTTTCTTTTGTATTAGGTTTTACTTCCATATCCTTCCATCTAGAAAATTCACTACCGTTATCAAAAGTGATGGATTTGAAAATATCTTTAAAGCTATCACCGTAAAACTTGTGAAGCTTGTTGATTTGCATATATACTTTTTTAGAAGATTTGGAAGAAATAGGGATCATATAGTAAAATCGAGTTTTTCTTTCCAACAAAGTAAGATAAGCACCATTTTGACCATCTCTAGGACCAGTAACCAAATCGCCCTCCCAATGACCAAACGCTTCTCTGGAATCGACAGATTCAGGCCTTTCAGTAATAGAAACCCCTTTTTGTCTTTTAGGAATATACGTCTTCCAGTTCTTCTTTGTTTTTCTTCTGACCATGCGAGGAAGATCGATAGGTTTAATAGAGGTTTTACCCTGATGAACATAGTTATAAAAGGTTTTAGTGGAAACAGTTTCCATATCATTAATTTTATCCCTTTGATGAATAATCAAATAATTGATGGTTTCATCAATAGAAGAAAGCTTGTTGGATTTGATTTCGTTTTCAACAAGAGAAATAAAATCAGTAGCTTTATCAAATTTAGAATTGTTAGGAATCTTATGATTCTTGGATCTTTTTTGAAAAGCAGCCAAGGCAGATAGTTCAAAATGCTTATTGAGATGAGTATCTCTAATAGAGACCGTAGCATCTTTGATAATTGAATAGATATTAGAAACCGAAGTACCAACATCCAAAGCAAGATTTTTAATAAATTGAGTTTTACCGATGTTGCGCTTACCAGAATAAGAAGCATTAAACATAATCAAGGAATTGATGATATACTCATAATGAGAAAAATCGAGATGTTTATTTTTTGTTTTTTGTGATATATTAATAGTGTTCATAGAAATCTCCTTATAAAGTGTGGTAACAATATAATACGATTTCTATGGACAATTTTCATATAGAAAATAAACATGAGGGGCATGTCACAGGCGCGAATTGATAACAAGGGGCATGCCCCTTGTTATCAATTCCTTAATTCCAGTTTCATTTTACAATACAGGA
>NZ_JAJDKB010000115.1:0-1358 GCF_020589955.1 Faecalibacillus sp. TM498 | reverse complement strand
TGAAGTGAACTGAAAAAGTTGGACAACTTAGGAGGTTCACTTTTTATTATGGCTAAACTTACAAACGAACAAAAAATTGAAATTTACAATAAAAGAAAAATGGGATACACATTAAACATGCTTTCGACTGAATATAATATCAATGTGCACGGTATTGAATATCTTGTACGATTGATAGATAAAAATGGATTCGATGTTCTTAGAAAAGATAGAAACAGATATTATTCTCCCAAATTTAAAGAAAAAGCATTGAGAAGAGTGTTTATCGATGGAGAATCAATTACAGCGGTAGCTATTGATATTGGCTTATCAAGTAGAGGAATATTGGCCAATTGGATTAAATCTTATGTTGAAAACGGGTATAATATTGTTGAAAAGAAAAGAGGACAACATGACAAACAAAAAGAAAAAAATGACACAGTCAGAAATGCAGAAAAAGATCAAGGAACTGGAACTTCAGAACCTTCGCTTACGTGTCGAGAACGAATACTTAAAAAAATTGGATGCCTTAGTTATGGAACGAAAGAAGAAAGAACTAAAGAAATAGTAAAGGCTATAACAGAACTAAGGCAGGAATTAAATCTGAGCTTAGCCTTTATTCTGGATACTATTAATTCTAATGAGGATCTTCCACATATTGCCAAATCCGTTTATTATTACACTCTTAGTAAAATTGACAAAGATGATAAGAACGATGAAATAATGGTGGAAATAATCAATATCTTTTACACCCACAAAGAACGTTATGGGTATCGAAGAATTCATCTAGAATTGTTGAATAAGGGATATAAAGTGTCTCATGGCAAAGTAAAGCGTCTAATGTCGCGTATGGGCCTATATGCATTTAATCCTACACCTAAACAAAGATACAACTCTTATAAAGGGGATATGAATGGTGTTTGTAAGAATCTTCTTCTAGAAAGAAAGAAAAATAAATACACAGGAAAAATTAACGAAAAAAGAAATTTTGAAGCTACTTCTGTAAATCAGAAATGGACTACAGATGTATCCGAGTTCAAGATAGCAGCAGGAAAATTATATTTATCTCCAATTATGGATATATACAATCGTGAGATAGTTGGATTTGATATTTCAGACACACCTAATCTATTCCAAATATATAGAATGTTGGATATGGCTTTTGAAAAATTTGACAATCTCGAAGGCTTGATTTTTCATTCTGATCAGGGATGGCAATACCAACATTTTTCATATCATAAAATATTAGAAGAAAAAGGAATTTTCCAATCTATGTCTCGTAAAGGAAACTGTTTAGATAATTCTCCAATGGAAAATTTCTTTGGGAAAATGAAAAATGAAATGTTTTATGGATTTGAAAATACATTTGAATCATTAGA
>NZ_JAJDKB010000114.1:0-1425 GCF_020589955.1 Faecalibacillus sp. TM498 | reverse complement strand
TAAATATTTTCAAACTTTTTCATAAAATCACTTGAATTTTATATAGTTAGCTCCTATAAAATATTTTATAATATTTTAAATTATAAAAAAAGGTAAATACAAATATTTATAGAATTTATCTATAATATTTGTACTTACCTAATAATCAATTATTTTTTATAAAAACAGTTATTAGTATCTCCGGGAGCATTTGCACCTTTTTTTACTAATTGAATTTCGATAGCTTCTAATCGTTTAGACATTCCTTCAGTTCCAGCACTTTGTCCATTACATGCCCAACCAAGCCATCCATAGTCTTGAGCATGAACACGATAATAAATATCATATTTTTCAGACATTTCACCAGTTAAACTAATTTTAATTGCTTCTAATCTTTTACTTAATCCACTAGTTCCAGAAATTTCACCATTAGATTTATTTTCTTGCCAACCAATGTCTTGAATATGTGTTTGATATTTTATACTTCCAGCATATTTTGCATTTTTTATATTAATTTTGATTGCTTCTAATCTTTTTGATTCACCAATCGTTCCAGATATTTCACCATCGTATTTTGAACCTTGCCATCCGTAATCTTGAATATGTGTAGAATATTCTAATTTTGGTTCAACACATGGTCTATTTGTTGCTCCCGGCGCATTTTCTCCTTTTTTAACCAATTTAACTTCAATTGCTTCTATACGTTTAGAGAGTCCAATAGTTCCTGCACTTTCACCATTTTTAGCCCAGTCTAGCCATCCATAATCTTGTACATGTACCCTATAATAAACATTATATTTTTTAGAAACATTTCCATTTAGCTTAATTTGAATTGCTTCTAATCTTTTTCAAATTCCTACTGTTCCTGAAATTTGTCCATCGCTTTTCCATTTAGATTGCCATCCTTCATCTTGAACATGTGATTTATATAATATTTCTCCATCAGACACATCTGAAGTAAGTTCTAATCTAACAGCCTCTAATCTTTTAGATTCACCTATTGTTCCTGAAGTACTTCCATCTTTTTGCCAACCAGATTGCCATCCATAATCTTGTACCTGTGATTTGTATTTTACAGATACGTCATCTTTATTATTAGGACCATTAACAACAATACTATCCGTATATTCTTTATCTCCACTTTCACCAATAGCTTGAATTTCTGTATTGTCTCCTACGTATTTAACATTGTCCCAAGTAAATACACCCTTTTGTTGAAGCTTTCCATATCCATAATCTTTACCAGCCACAACCAATCTAACATTTTCACAATTTGAATAGACCTTTATTGTACTATCATTTGCTGTTCTTTCTGTTTTTCTTCTTGAGGTAATATATACAAACTTATCATTTTTATTCCAATTTGCTTTATAGAAATAGAACGAGTCTTTTGAAGTGAACCGACTTTGTTGGACAAAAAATAATTAACTTAATGATAAGGCTTGA
>NZ_JAJDKB010000113.1:0-1463 GCF_020589955.1 Faecalibacillus sp. TM498 | reverse complement strand
GTTTGTAACTGATAACCATGCAGCTAAACCTACTAAACCTGGAATGTAACCAGCTCTTTCAGCTCCCATGTTCCAAACACCGATTTCTTGGGCGATACCAAGAGTGATACCAACTGTGATACAGCTGATTGTACAGAAGTTAACGGCTTGGAATGCAGGATTTAAGAAATCTAAAGCCATGATTGGTTTGAAGAATAATCCTAAACCTGTTTGGTCGTTAACTAATACGTTACACCATAAAACCCCGATTGCCCCAGCGATTGTTAAAGGCATGAAGTTTTGGAACGCATTTTTAATTGCAGATAAATATTTGTTTTGACCGCACCATGCACCAGCGCGACCTAAGACATCCGCCATTTTGTCCATAAATTTTTCCTCCCTTAAATATTTTTTTGACACTAATAGTATAATCTATTATGCAAATAAAAGTCAATGTTTTTTTAAATTAAAAGTACCATACTTTTAATTTAAAAAAACATAATCTTTAAAAAAACCGCATAAAATAAGGGTTTTTCAACGTTTTTGAAAACGGTTATTTTTTTGATTTTTTTGTAAAAAAAAGAAAACGCTATCATTTAGACAGCGTTTTTTTATGTTTTTTGGCTATTGAACCGTTACTGTTTGAAGTTCAAAATTGTTGTAATGATATCTCGTAAATGAATATTCAAAGATAATCCCACTACTTAAATATGCCGTTTGTTCAACTTCAATATATGGTTCATATTCCTTCAATCCCAAATTTTCTTGTTCTAACGGACTCGATAGATGAGCACGTATAGTTTTATGCGTACTTTGTATCTTTAATTTTAATTCTTTTTCAATATACTGGTATATCGAGCCTTTCAAATGCTCTAATTTTAAATTTGGAATAATAGAAATAGGCATGTATGTGATTTCTAAACAATACGGTTTATCATCAAACACTCTTTTTCTAATAATATGATAGACAAAGGATCCCTCTTCTATTTGTAATTTTTTAGATATATGCTCATCACTCGGTATAACCGAAAATTCAATAATTTCACTTTTTAATTCACCTTTGCCTTTTAATTTTCGTGTTAAACCCAATCCTGATTGTTTAAGTTGAGTCGCATCTTCTGAAGAAGCATCATAATCCTTTACAAAAGTTCCTGCCCCTCTTCTTCTTACAATCAATCCTTCTTTTACTAATATATCCAAGGCTTTTTTCATTGTTTCTTTATTACAATGATAAGCAACACATAATACATATTCATAAGGGAGTTTTTGTCCATATGTATATTTTTTATCAAAAATCTTACTTCTAATATCATCTGCGATATCAATATATTTAACCATAGGCCATCCCTCCTACCATAACTAAAAATACCATACTTTTCATAAATTTGCACGGACTTTTTAACAAGAAGGCTATTTTTGTGTAAATATGTTTGAAACCATTCCCTCTACCTTCATCTCCATGGAATTACGATTTCCAATTATGA
>NZ_JAJDKB010000112.1:0-1531 GCF_020589955.1 Faecalibacillus sp. TM498 | reverse complement strand
AGCACTTTTTCATTTTCTTTCTTATATCTTATCTCTTCATTTTTTAAACGAATACTTGTAGATTCTTCGTTTTCTTTTAAAAGTTTCCCATAAATGTTAAATATTGCCAAAGTAACTACTACCGTTAAAAACATACAAAATAAAATATCTTTTGGATTAATATTTTTGAGTGTATAGTCATTAGCGAGAATAAACAATTCCAACAAGAGAACCAAGAAGATACCTATTATACTTGTCCATCTTTTAGTATTTAGATTTGAATTATATTTCATTTTTCTATTCAAAATATACATTGAAGACAAAAGAAAGATTATTTTAGAAAAAATCTTTAAAATTGTTAGTTTTGCTACTGAATCAGATATCATAAAATCTAATGAACTGCCTAAAATTAAAGTAATTGTGTTGCAAACCAAATCCATAATCAGTGCCGATAAGCAAACGATAATATTTTCAATACTCATTTTCTTATTGAATACCTTCAAAAATAAAACGAGAACAATGACTAACAAAACAGCAGTCAGCCAACTTTCATTAATAAAGTAATCACTTGTCGTTATTGTTGCAAAAACAGCAAGAATAAATAGCCATAATTTCTCAATATTTTTAAAATCAAAATACTTATAAATAAAGTAGCACATGATAGAACTTTCAATTATATTTATAACTAAATCAAATAAACTCATGATATCAAATACTCCCTATATTTAAACATGAATTCATCCACATATTTTTTCCCAAGTTTAATACATGTTTCATCTTTTAATATAATATTATTTTTATCTACTTCTTTAATGTACATCATAGATACTGCATAGCTTCTATGAACTTGTACAACAATTGGACTATCTATTAATTTTAAAGCATCTTTTAAACTGGAACGATACGTATATGTTTCTTGATCACACACAATACTGATATCATGTCCAAAAGAGGTAATATAATGGATATCTTTTAAAAAGATACTTGTCTTTCTTCCATAATAATCAAATGTAATCATCTTCATTGTCTTTTTATAATAAATATTTAATAGCTTAAATAATTCTTTTAAATCACTTTCCAAATTTTGTTTTCTTACAAAATAAAATGGTTGTGTCGTAAGTGAAGAAAAAACAAGTTCTTGCCTTGATGATACATAAATAATTGGATAATCAACAGTCTTCATTTGTAATCTTTTTATAATATTGATACCATTTAAATCTTTTAAATCAATATCAATAAACAATAAATGAATATTCTGATATTGAGAAAAATCATCAAACTTTTCATTTATTTCTACTACTTGATAACTTTTAAAAATACCTTTTAAAAAGTTATCAATATACGTACTTAATTTATAACTAAATTTTCGATCATCATCTACTATTAGACATTTCATTTTTCATTTCTTCTTTCTTTATTTATAAACTGTATACTTTTAAAGATACAAATATTATCATCCTGAGTAATTTTATATTGAGCATCTAAATATTGTACTAGTTGTTTAATTGAATTATCTATTGTCAATCGTATATTTTTTGAAGTTAAAATCTCA
>NZ_JAJDKB010000111.1:0-1631 GCF_020589955.1 Faecalibacillus sp. TM498 | reverse complement strand
AAGTGCTTGAAAGTATAGTGTTTATGCGGATAATCGCAAATTAGATATAAAATTTAAATTCAAATTTTTATGATAAAATTGTAATTTTATGTAATCAGTTGGTTTTTTATACCGTTACAAGAAATATTAATAATGCAAAAAATATTATTAGTGAATTATCAAAAATTAGTATAGAAGATTATGGTTATGAGGAAATCAAACACATATATTATCAAAATATTTTGTATTATTACAAAACAATTAATAATTCAAAAAAAGTTGATAAATATAAACATTATATATATCAACTCTTAGAAAATATTGAAAAAAATTCTTATACATATCAATTGGCAAGTTTACAAATCAATGGAAAAACTGATGATAATTTCTTTTTTTCAAATTTTCCATACCGTGTAGATTTTTTGGGTTATTGGGATTTTACAGTAAATCTTGATGATTTTTTATAATCATGTCAAACATTTCAGTATGACTTAATTTTTTTTGCTGAAAAGCATAATAAAATGCACAATCATCTCCTAAATAACAATCTGGAGAAATTTCTAATAGATAAAAATCGCCATTATGTATTCTACCATCAATACGAGCAAATTCGATTTTGTTAAATGATTGGAATAAACTAATTAAATTTAATCTGTCCTTTTCTAATATTAGATTACTTAATAAAAAATCTACTTTTGAATCATCGATTTTTTTTGTTTCCAATCCCCAAATCTCAGAATCGAATTTTTCTTTATCATTTAATAATAATTTAACTTCTTCACAAAATATAATTTTTTCTTTTGACCCTAACAAAATCAATTCTACTTCGTAACCTGAAATATATTCTTCAATAATAATAGGTACTTTTTGTTTTTGTAATAAAAAAATAGCCATTTTTTTTGCATCAGTATAGTTATAAACAACATTCTTATTGGTTATTCCTACAGAACCACCACCATAATTTGGCTTAATTATCAAAGGAAGTTTTAGTAATTTAATTGGTGTTGAATCTAATTTGCTTAAAGAATCAATATAAAATGAATTTGCAGAACGAATTCCAAATTGTTTAGCATATAATTTAGATAAACTCTTATCATTGCAAATAGTATGAGTATAAGCATCTGCACCTATATAATCTAAATTATATGCTTCACATAAAGCAGGTAAAATTGTTTTTTGTGTACAACTATTTTCACCATACAACACGGGAAATATTAAATCATTTTTATGTTGATCAATATGATTTTTAAATTCATCTATTGACGTATAATGATAAATTTTTTCAAACAAGGGATTTAATGACTTTAATAATCGTGAATTTTGTTCGCTAGTATTTCCTTCTAAATCTTTTCTCATAGAATTAATATTTTCAGAATCTACACAATCTGTAATAAACACTAAATTTTTCATATATAATAGGCCTCCTTTATCTATCGATAACTTCTAATTATCCATACTTAATATTAGCATTTTTATGCATTAATAACAAATTTACTTATATAGGTACAAATTTTAATAAACCTTTATTCCAAATTTTTTGGTATAAAATCCCGTCTTTAGAAGTTATCACTATATTTTTTAGAACTACATTTAAACTATTTCTTTCAATATGTCGATTTTATCGGCTTTTTTTATACTTTTAATTTTTTTAT
>NZ_JAJDKB010000110.1:0-1737 GCF_020589955.1 Faecalibacillus sp. TM498 | reverse complement strand
CGCCCAAATCGTTACGCCTTTCGTGCGGGTCAGAACTTACCTGACAAGGAATTTCGCTACCTTAGGACCGTTATAGTTACGGCCGCCGTTTACTGGGGCTTCAGTTCAGGGCTTCACTTGCGTTAACCCCTCCCCTTAACCTTCCAGCACCGGGCAGGCGTCACCCCCTATACTTCGCCTTGCGGCTTAGCAGAGAGCTGTGTTTTTGGTAAACAGTCGCTTGGGCCGTTTCACTGCGGCTCATATCTCTATGAGCACTCCTTCTCCCTAAGTTACGGAGTCATTTTGCAGAGTTCCTTAGCTATAGTTCTCTCGCTCACCTTAGGATTCTCTCCTCACCCATGTGTGTCCATTTTCGGTACGGGCCATATATACTTTACGTTAGAAACTTTTCTTGGAAGTTCCTCCACTGCCTTCCGTACTCGCCGTAGCTTTCCGTACGCTTCACGCCTTCTCGTTTCGGATGGTGGATTTGCCTGCCATCCCGATATCTCGCTTGCACCAGCTCTTCCAGCCGCTGGCTGCAGCTTCCTCTCTCCGTCATTCCTTCACATATATACGGGTACAGGAATCTCTACCTGTTGTCCATCGACTACGCCTTTCGGCCTCGCCTTAGGTCCCGACTTACCCAGAGCGGACGAACCTTCCTCTGGAAACCTTGGGTTTTCGGTGCGTGGGATTCTCACCCACGTTCCGCTACTCACACCGGCATTCTCTCTTCCATGATCTCCACACGTCCTTTCGGTCGTACTTCTCCGTTCATGGAACGCTCCCCTACCATCCCTTGGGATCCATAGCTTCGGTAGTATGCTTAGCCCCGGTAAATTATCGGCGCAGAGTCATTCGACTAGTGAGCTGTTACGCACTCTTTAAAGGATGGCTGCTTCTGAGCCAACCTCCTAGTTGTCTGTACATCTCCACATCCTTTTCCACTTAGCATACATTTTGGGACCTTAGCTGATGGTCTGGGCTGTTTCCCTCTTGACAACGGACCTTATCACCCGCTGTCTGACTGCCGAGCATGTTGGCGTGACATTCGCAGTTTGATTATGCTCAGTACCCCGAGATGGGGCCATCACATATTCAGTGCTCTACCTTCACGCAACTTACCTCGACGCTAGCCCTAAAGCTATTTCGGGGAGAACCAGCTATCTCCGGGTTCGATTGGAATTTCACCCCTAGCCACAACTCATCCGCCAACGTTTCAACGGGGGTCGGTTCGGTCCTCCATCGGGTTTTACCCCAACTTCAACCTGGTCATGGCTAGATCACCCGGTTTCGGGTCTACTGCATGCAACTCTCGCCCTCTTAAGACTCGCTTTCGCTTCGGCTCCGCATATCCTGCTTAACCTCGCTCCATACAGTAACTCGCCGGTTCATTCTACAAAAGGCACGCCATCACCCTTTAACGGGCTCTGACTTCTTGTAGGCATATGGTTTCAGGTTCTCTTTCACTCCCCTCCCGGGGTTCTTTTCACCTTTCCCTCACGGTACTGGTTCACTATCGGTCACTCTCTCGTATTTAGCCTTGCCGGATGGTCCCGGCTGATTCAGACAGGATTTCTCGTGTCCCGCCCTACTCAGGTGTCATCTCTCTCCAGTCTCTCATTTCGAGTACGGGGCTCTCACCCTCTCTCGCTCACCTTCCCATGTGATTCCTCTATGATCCTCTGTCAGATTCCTCGATGATCCTACTACCCCGATCCTAAGATCGGTTTGGGCTCTTTCCCTTTCGCT
>NZ_JAJDKB010000109.1:0-1798 GCF_020589955.1 Faecalibacillus sp. TM498 | reverse complement strand
GGGGCTGTAAAGAAACCTAATCTTTTGGATTAGGCATTCTTTATAGCTTTTTTTATTTTAACGCAAAAAGTAGCTCGAGGAATCGAACCTGAAGCTACTTTTTTGGTAATATATTACTGTTCACATAATAAATTACATATGTATTCTATCACACGTAATGTATTTTTTATACCTTCCTACGCTATTGGAGCGAAGGAAATGGAAAAAATAGATAAATTATTTAATATCTTTAAGAAATCTGGAGTATTTGATTTAATAGATGATGTTTATTCAAAAGAATATCACAAAGGTGGCAGACCTTTAATTGACAGACACAAGCTAATAGTTTTAATTGCTTATGCGTATGCATTTAGACATACCTCATTGAGAGATATGGAAACTTTTTGTAAATTTGATCTAAGAGCTATAAATATTATGGATGGCGCTATCCCTTCGCATACTTCTATTGGTAAATTCTATAATGAGTTTATTGTTCCAAATCGTGATAGTCTATTCAGTAAGATAACTGATGCTATTAGAGATGAATGTAATATAGATTTTAATACAGCTTTTTTAGATGGCAGTAAGTTTGAAGCTGATGCAAATAAGTATAAGTTTGTTTGGAAGCCAACAAAATACCATCAAAAGTTGAGTGATAAAATAAGGATTATATTATCAAAATATGAATTGAGTAGAAATGTTCCTGAAACTGGAATCATACCGGCTACTACTATTGCAGACAAAATCACAAAATTTAATAATTTGATTTCAAACATAGATATATCTGATAAATCAAATAAGGAAATATTTAAGGATTATGAATTTTTAAAATCTGCTTTGATAAAATCACTAGAATATGAAGAAAAGGAGAAAATATGTGGACCAGATAGAAATTCATACTACAAAACAGATCATGATGCTACTGCTATGTGTTTGAAAAGAGACTATTATTCTGGATTGGGAACGAATACACATGCTGCATACAATACACAAATTATCGTTTGTAAAGGGCTGATTGCTACATATTATGTTTCTCAATCAAGATCCGATTTGAAAGATTTGATACCTGCTTTAGATAAATTTTATGAATCCTACAGTATTTATCCAAAATATCTATGTGCTGATTCAGGATATGGTTCATTAAATAATTATCGGTACTTACATGACCATAACATTGGAGACTATGTCAAATATTTTTCTTGGGAAGGAAATATAAGCGGAAGAAATCCATCACAATATGTATTGATAAATGAAACAGCTATTAGATGCTTAAATGGCAATATCGGTCATATTGTAAAATTAGATAATAGGCATCCAAAAAAATCAAATTCAACATTCTTTAGAATAGACGGATGCAATTCCTGTGATTTTAAAGATTACTGTAAGAGATGGATGAACAAAAAGGAAGAAAATTTTAAAATATTTGAAGTTGTAATAGAACTTCAAAAATATATAAACCAATCAGAAGAAAATTTATTATCTCCTAAAGGAATCGAATTGAGAGTAAATCGAAGTATCCAAGTAGAAGGAACATTTGGAATGATAAAACAAGATATGCCCTTTGATAGATTTACAAGGACAAGTCTGGATAAGGTATCGACGGAATTTATGATGGTTTGTCTAGGTTTGAATATTAGAAAACTATTTAAATTTTATGATGCAAAATCAAAAAATAAATTTTGGATTGCACCTAATGATTTACAACCAGAAACAAAGAAAAAACCAAGTGCTAAAAGATTATCGAATAAAGTAAATAGAAAAAAGCTAAAAAAAGAGGCTGATGAACCTAATCCAAAAGGTTAGGTTTCTTTACAGCCCC
>NZ_JAJDKB010000011.1:0-66179 GCF_020589955.1 Faecalibacillus sp. TM498 | reverse complement strand
GAACAAGTCGAAAAAACAATCATAGCCTGCATACATGGTCGTTCTATAGACTTGCTACATTTATAGAATACAAAGCAAAACTTGCAGGCATAGAAGTTGAGTATGTAGATCCAGCGTATACAAGTCAGATCTGTCCGATATGTGGAAGTGTTCATCATGCAAATGATAGAAATTATACGTGCAGATGTGGATTTCATACGCATAGGGATCTATTGGGAGCAATAAGTATATGCAACTCAACTGAGTATATTGGTAACAGATATACTGCCTAGAGAACTATAGGTTCTGCTCTAGGAGGGGTAATGGCATACCCCTATCTTGCACTGCGACCTATCAGAAATGAACTGGTCAGCCAGCAATGTTGGCAGGTAGCAAGAATCCCCTGTCTTTAGACATGGGGAGTGTCAATAGTAAACTTCCTTGTAATACAATAGTTTTCATCGTTTTCCCACTCCTCTATATATGAAAAGTGGTATTGCTTTGCAATACCACAAATATTCAATATTTAGTCTTCTACTTTATTAATACAAGCAAGTGCATTTAAGCTACGAGGATATCCCATATATGGAACACATTGTAAAACAACATTTGTAAGGAAGGCTTTATCATTTCCTAAATTTAAGTTTCCTTGAATATGGGCCATAACTTGTGGTTCACATCCACCTTGACCATATAAGAAACAAAAAGTAATCATTTCTCTTTGTTTTAAATCTAGACCTGTTCTTGTATAGTAATCACCAAAACAGTTAGAAGCTAACCATTTATTGACTGTTGCTTTTTTCCAAGCTTCATTCATATGTTCACCAAAAATATCTACTTGTGCTTGGATTCCTTTTTCTAATCTATTTTCAATTGTCGTTGTTGTTTGTGACTGTAATGGAAGTTCGATTCCTTTTTTATTAAATACTTCATTTGTAACTTTTAAAAATTCGAGCATTCTTCCATATCCTAAATAGTCAGTTGCTTGATAAACCATTTCTTTTACTTGTACAGGTGATAAAACATCTAAAGCTTTTTCAAGAACTTCTTCATAAGCACAAATTCCTTGATTTCCCATTAAAACGGATAAAACAGCTAAATAACGCGTTGGTTCATCTAATTTATTTCCTTCATCATTTTTAACTTCTTCTAAAAAATAATCAAATCTTTCTTTGTATTCTTTATCTGTTGCATATAAATTCATCTTTCTTCTCTCCTTTTATTTAATTTCATTTACCCATTCTTTTACATCACCTGTAGCCTCTTTTGATGCTGACTTTGAAACATACAATCCTTTTACCATTGGAGCACTTGGTTCAAGTACTTGAATTGTTTTTTCAGTATCTGACAATCCACTTTCACCACTTGTACAAAATAGTGTAATTGTTTTGTTAGATAAATCATAATCTTCAAAGAATGTATAAAGAATCATAGGCATCTCTCCCCACCAGTTTGGATATCCTACGTAAATGGTTTCGTATTCATCAATATTTTCAATTTTATTTTTAATCTTTGGTCTTGCTTTTTCTTGTTGTTCCTTTTTCACATCATCAACAACCGTATCATAATCATCACTATAAGCAACTTCAGGAACAATCTCAAAGATGTCTGAATTGGTTTGTTTTTGTATTTCCTTGGCAATATTTTGGGTACTTCCAAACCAAGAGAAATAAATAACTAATGATTTTGAATTAACTTCTTTTAAATCTGTTTGTGTTTTGTTTCCTTTTTAGCAATTGCTTTTTTATTACTACAAGCACTACAGGTAAAAACTAAAATTAAAGGTTGCATCAATGTACAAATCTTTTTCATCCCTTATTTTCCCAATCCATCTCATATCTTAAATAATCAATTTTTGATAATTGTTTTTCTTTTAGATGAACTTCATCTAAGATTCCTTTTCTTTTTTTATTTAAAAGCTTTAACCATTCTCTTTCATTTTTTTCCAAAGAAAGTTTCATATATTTTTTTATTTCTTCAACTGTAAAATCTAAACCATATAACATCATAATCAAGCTTAATCTTTCAAAGTCTGTTTCATCATATTGCCAAGATCCCATTACTTTTTTAACTTCTTGACACAATCCCCAAATTTCATATTATTTAAGGATATGAATTGGAATATTATATTTTTTACTTGCTTCTTCAATTGTCATAAGTATTATTCTTTCTTTACAACTTCATTATAATTCACTTTATTTTAAATATCTAATACTTATAATTTATTAATAACGATACCTTTTAGGTATTAAAATAGATATATTTCTATCATCTCTTAAAGTATTCTCTTGCACATTTGATAAAAACAGTTGTTGCTGGTAAAAAGAATTGTTCCTTTTTCCAAGCAAGTGGCATTTGTTAATGAAGTGATGATTTTAAAGCTAAAACATAAATCTTTATAACCATAACTTATCTTGATACCTAAAACAACACTCACTTTGCTTTGTACAAAGAGGGGTTCTACCACGAGAAACATTTCCTGCATCTTTGCATGATATATTGAAAGATAACAAAATCATCTATATAAATTCTAATCGCAAAAGGTTCTTTATGTTTATCATGTTTTTCGCAATTAAACATCAAAGTTTAAAACAATCATCATAATTAAAATCTTTAACTTCACTGTATCTCATGATTTCTACTTCTTAATCAACAACATATTCTTCACCAGGTGCTAAAATAACAACTCTCTCAGGATTAACAACATTGTCTAAAATATCTTGTGGATTTCCATTAAAAGCACTTGCTTCAGGTGCATCAACACTTCCCCAATGAATTAAAACAAGTTTTGTATTTGGATAAGTATTGGCCAGTTTATAAGCATTTTCTAAACCAATGTGCACAGGATTATCCGCAAAGTCAAAGAACATTACATCTGGTGGGTCCATATGTAATTGACAATTCAGCAATTTAGAATCTCCTACATACCAAATTTTTTTTGTTGGTGTTTTTACATAGAAACCACAATATTCACGATCTTCCCATATACGATAATTATATTTTGCGACTTGGTTTTGCCAAGCATGATCTGCAGGTGTAAGTTCAACATCAATATCATTAATTTGAATATGATCTCCAATATCATGTCCAATTCCATCCAAACCACATTCTTCTTTCATTAAAGAAGCAACATAATAAGAAGTATGATATTCTTTACAAACATCTTTTAAATCTCTACACGTTGGTCTTGAATAATGATCATTATCTACATGAGATACTAAAATAGCATCCACATGAGGTACATCTTTTACATCAATTGGCATATCAATCAATAAGGGCATATCAAAGCCTTCTAAAAGGGGATCAATCATAATCACTGTTCCATGATCATTGATCATGGCTCCTCCGCCACCTAACCAATAAACACGGGTGTTTCCTTGATCTTCAAAATCTTTTTTTGTCATTGTGACTGTTTTTGGTGCAACTGCTTGTCCTTTTTCATTCTTTAACATCGATACTTCATCCTTTCTTTTATCTAATTTTATTATATTAAATGAAATATTAACAACAATGCATAATCCTCTTTATCTATCCACATATTGACAATTTATCTTATTTGTCTATTTATATAAAAAATACCTATTAAAAGCTTCTTTAATAGGTAACTTATGATTAAAATTTAATAATTTGTGGTTCGTGAGTAAATGATGAAAAAATAGCTGTAGCATTTTCAAAATAGAAAACTTCCGTATTTCCATCATCTGCTTTATACATCTTTTGTAAACTTGGATAAGCATCTAACATAGATTGTCTTGCTTCATTACGATCATCTTCGATTAATTTTCCACTTACTCGTAACCATTCTCCATTTTTAAAAGCACAAATTTCTGCTTTAGGATTTTGATGAAGTTGTTTCGAAACATCTTTGACTTTTCCAGTTTGAATATAAAGTTTTCCTTCAAAAACATGTGCTGTTCCAAAGGGTCTTACTCTTGGTTGATCACCTTCTACTGTTGCTAAATAATAAGTTTCTGCATCTTTTAAAAATTTTAATACTTTATCCATAATGATCCTCCTTTATTTACTTTATTTTATCACTGCATAAAGAAAAGGACAAAAAATTTGTCCTTACCATTTTTCTCCTGGATATTGCATTTTCCATTCTTTACGAAGTTGACTCATAATATCCATGACATCCTTTGTATACTCTAAATTTAAATGTGAAGCATCTTGATTTCTAACAGCTTCTTCCATATCACACATTTCATAATAAAGTGCATTTTCAGTATTTCCTTTTTCAATAACTGTTTGTTTTCCTGTTACAGCATCCACAATCGTTGCTTTTTGTCCACGAGGAAATTCATAAACTTCAATATACCCTTTTTCTAATGAAATCATAATTCTTTTAGGTTGTTTTGAATGCATTGATAAAGCAATCGTTGCCATTTGTTGATCTTCATTTTTAAGTAAAATCGTTGCTTGTTCATCAGATCCTGTAGGTGCAAACCTCACTTGACTTACTATTTCATTTGGCTGTTTAGACATAAAGCTACGTACTGCAGAAAGAGCATAAACCCCAATATCTAATAAAGCCCCACCAGCAAGATTCATATTAAAGAAACGATTATTCATATCATATTCTTTAAAACTTCCAAAGTTTACTGTCATGATTTGCATTTTACCAAGTTCACCGCTTTGCACGATTTTCCATAATTCTTTATAGATTGGCATATGCCAAATGGTCATGGCTTCTGCAAGAATTAAATTTTTCTCTTTAGCAAGTGCCATCATTTCATCTAATTCACGACTATTTAACGTAATTGATTTTTCTACAAATAAATGCTTTCCATGTTCTAACGCCTTTTTCATAAATTGATAATGTGTATTATGTGATGTTGCCAAATAAATAATATCAACATTTTCATCATCAAACACATCATCAATTTCATCATAGACTTTTTTAACACCATACTTCTTTGCAAAATCAATAGCCTTTGTTTGTGTTCTATTGGCAACTCCATAAAGTGTTTTATCCGTCTTTTGTAAAGCTTGTGCCATTTCATTAGCAATCACACCTGTTCCTATGACTGCCCAGTTCAATTCTTTTTCCATACAAATCCCCCTTGTGACTTTATTTTATCATATTTGTGTATAAATAAAATTAACAAATATCATATTATTTCATGTTCTCATTATAGAACAAAAAACATCAAACAGCATCTTGTGTTCTGATATCAGAACACAAACATAAATATTAGGAGTTTTGTTCTAGTACTAGAACAAAAAAGATTGTAGATACTGTCCTACAATCTTTTTTTGCATCAAATCTTAATGAATATCATATCCTCTTTTATATGTACAAAAAAATTATTCTTAATCCAAATAAAAATAAAAATATTCCTAAAATCATATAAGAAGTAACATATTCTTCATCTTCATAAACAATATGCAATCTTTCATCATAATAAAAGAAGTCAATATCTCCTACTTCTTTTTTATAATCATGTCCTTTGGTTTTATATTTTACATTCGTTCCTTGATGAATAGATTGATAACAATATATATACGTAATTTCATGAACACTAACAGGTGATTTATATACAGATGTTAATTCCATAGAAATCATTTTAAAATTATCTTTGAAAATAAAATAGTTTAACCCCTTCAATATATTAAATGCACCCTTTATAGTAAATAAAAAACCTATTATCATATTCAACCTCATCTATTGTAATTAATTGAACTATTTAAACAATCATCTACATTACACATTTCTTTCTATCAACTTTTATTTATTATTTTCACTTCTATTGCCAAATTTCAATTAATAAAAAAGCCTTGAAAATCAAGACTTTTTAATCATATTGGCGTCCTCGAGGTGATTCGAACACCCGATCTATCGCTTAGGAGTAGACCCGATACGACATCGGGAAGTGGCATCTAATGCTTAAAAATGCTTGGAAATACAAGGTTTTTCAGCATTTCAAATCCCATCTGATACTACGCTGTGATAGCTAATTCAGAGGGATTTTACACCGTCCGATTGGCTCGAAATTAGCAAGTCTTTCGATTTTTGGTGGACGTTGCAAGTGCAAGTAAATGTCACTATGTAACTTCTCGTGATGCGAAATGATAGGAAATCCTATTCATTCTCGTGTGAGGGTGCGGGTGTCCTTAGACACAGATTTCAGTCTGTTTTATATATCATTTCAAAATGAATTTTTCAACCAGAATTATTAAGAATTTCAAAGGTTTTTCAGACTCAATGATTCTATGTAATTTAGACCCGCCGAAGCAGGTCTTTTTTTATTTCAGCATAATCTCTCTATCCTCAGCGCCGAGCATATAAGCACCCTTGGCAAAAGCATCCCTTGCAAGAAGCTCTGCTACATCAACCCTATCGAACAGCATCCATATTTCTTTCTCTTTCGGAGTCAGTTCATGGCTATGGTCAAACAAATGCTCAAGTCCCAATCCTTCAAGCAATGCCGACTTTGCTGCTTTGTATTCCTCAGCTCTGCCAACATATTCGTCGTTCCTTTCCTTGGAAAATGCCTCGATATTGTCAGCTCTCAGATGCTCGTAATACTCGTCCATAAAGATTCTATCCATACTCGTTGACCTCCATAACAAAAAAATAAGGGCAGACCCTTTTACAGCTATTGTAGCTATGTAAAAGGATCTGCCCTTGCAGTTACTATAATGTTTTTGCCAGCGACTTCAGGAGTGCTGCCATTTCCGGATTTTGCAGAAGCTTCAGAAGAAGTTCTTTATCATCAGCGGAGCTTTCCGTTGCGGCTGGTTGAACCGGCTCAGGCGTTGCCTGTCTGCCTGAGTAGAACGCAGCTTCCATTCTTTCAGCGTTCAGTCTGCGGTCATCGTCGATGATATGGGAGTAAACATCCGCTACCATCTTGACCTGTGCATGACCGGAATCGCCTTGAACGGATTTCATATCGCCGCCGTTCAGCTTCAGCTTGTAAGTGATACTGGAATGTCGGAGACTATGGAAAACCACTTTCGGCAGTCCCTTCTCCTCAATCAGCTTATTGAAAGCACGGTTGATAACCTGCCCCTCAATCGGCTTGCCATTGGAAGAACAGAAAACCAGATTGAAGTCTACGAACTCGTCACCGAAAAGGTCTTTCAGTTCTTCGATGTCAGCCTTTCGCTGTACCAACATTTCCGCTACGGTTTTCGGTAAGAACACCTTGCGGACACTTGTTTTGGTCTTAGGAGTTTTGAGAACCAATGCGGTATGCGTACTGGCGAAGGTCGGTGGGAACTTGAACATGATGTCCTTACCGTCCAGATCTGCCATCGCTTCACGATTTACTCTCTGCAACTCCTTTTCAACGAAGATGCTTGCCTGACCAAGTTCAATACTGGTGGGGGAAATGTCAATACAGTCCCAGGTAAGCCCCAGAAGCTCGCCCATTCGCAGGGAACAGGAGAAGGCAAGGTTAATAGCCAGACGAAGAATATCATCGTCACAGGCTTCCAGAGCCTTCTGGAGCACTTCTGCTGTCCAGATATCCCTGGTCTTGTGTTCTTCTTTCGGCAGCGTAGCGTGCTCCACAGGGTTTCTGGTCATCAATTCCCACTTGACCGCTTGATTGAAAGCATTTCGCAATGTCTTGTGAACCTCTCGGACAGTATGCGGAGTCAGATATTCTGTACGGGCTTTTACATACTTAGAAGAAACCGCTTTGACAGAAAGCAAATCTCGGTAATACTTGTCCATGATTCTCGGCGTGACATCCTCCAGCTTCATATCACCGATGAGGGGACGAATATAGTTTGCAATCAGGCTCTTTCTGCTTTCATAGGTAGACATCGCCCAGGTGTTCACACCATAGATTGACATATACTCATCCAAAAGATCATTGACGGTTTTAGCAGAAGGGGGAATAAAGGTTCCGGACTCCTGCTCATATTCAACCTGCAACTTCCTTTTCTTTGCTTCGGCATTCGTTTCAAAGGTTTCCCACTTCTGACGCTTGTTGCCGTTCTCATCGGTGTATGTATAAACCACAGAATACTTCTTTTTTCTCTTAACGATAGATGCCATGTAATCAGCTCCTTTCCTGTCTATCTTCCGCTAACTGGTAGCGGGTCTGATTGTGATACCATTTTTCAAAGCTCTCTTTGGTAGCTCGCTTATACCTGCCAACCTTGATAAGCTCAAAATCTTCATTGGCAACGATATAGTAAATGGTCTGACGATGTACCCCAAGCATTCTTGCCATTTCCGGCAGACCGTAGGTGGATGCCATAATATCTGCATCCAGTTCCTGATCCTCTACCGTGCGGTAATCGGTTTGAGAAGCATACCATCTTTCAAAGCTCTCCTTTGTCACTCTGCGCTTGCCCAGGACATCGACCACATCAAAATGCCCTTTGGCAACCAGTTCGTAAGCAGTCGCTTCTTTCAGCCCAAGGCGCTGTCCAAGCTCCTCCATTGAATATGTAGTTTTCTTCAATTCCTCGCCGGGAGGGGTTCCATCGACCTTCTGGTATTTGAACTGATTGGCATACCATTCTTCAAAGCTGTCGATCATCACCCTCATGGTGTTGCCGACAAGAATGGTTTTGAAGTAATTCTTCTTAATGAGCCAGTATGACTCCGTTTTACCAAGACCGAGCATCCTGCCCATTTCCAGAACAGACATACTCGTGCGTTTTCTCATTTCCGCCATCGTACAACCTCCTATGTAAAAAATGTAGCCATGTGTTTCTTGTCATGGCTACATTTTATCGAACTCTCAATATGTTTTGAAGTTTGTCGCCGGGTTGTACGACGCCCTTGACAAATCTTACATTTGATGATCCAACCACTCATCAAAACTCTTTTTGGAGATTCTGATACTGCCACCGATGCGGACGCTATGGAAAACTTTCTTTTTCACAAGGTTGTATGCGCTGGTTCTGCTGATGCCCAGAATATCCTGAATCTCATCAACCGTATAGGTTCTCTTATCAAACTGAACTGCGTTAGCAGCCATCGCTTCTTCGGTGCGCTGATTCATGGCAGCGATTCTTTCTTCAAACATTTATGTTCACTCCTTCGCTCTCTTTGCTTTATGTTTTGGGGAACGCTTTTTCAGCTGTTCCATTGCCAGGCTGACAGATAAGGCTTTCTCAATCGCTACCATTTCACGGGGCGTTACCTTACCTAAGTAATTATCAATCCTGCTTTTATCAATGGTACGAATCTGTTCCAGCTGAACAACGGACGCTTCTTTGAATGCAGGATTGTCGTAAATAACAAAGTGCGTCGGCATATTCGCTTTCTTATGGATTCTGGTGGTGACCGTTGCCACAATCAATGTGGGAGCGTGTTTATTACCGGTATCGTTCTGAATGACGATAACCGGACGGATGCCGCCTTGTTCCGACCCAACTACCGGGTCCAGCTTGGCGCAATAAATATCACCACGGCAATATACCCAATTTTCTTTCATCATGTGCCATGACCTCCTTTCGTTGGCTATGTAATAACTGACTGCCAGAAAGGAATCAGGCAGTCAGTCCAAAAGTCTATGTGTCCCATATTTGCCACGCACCCCTGGGAAAGAGGGCTTACGCCCTCAGGGAATCACCGAACGACTGATTGCGAATCAGTTCCATAGGAATCTAACCTCTGCCGGGTTCTCCGCCAGCTCCGTAGAGAAGTATCTTTAATCCTGTTGCTTTCATGGCCGTATTGGGAGCAACCCAATATTTACAAGCCAGTATTGATCGCTGGCATCGGGAGAGAGACAAGCGCTTAATTTATAGAAGAAAGTCGTTCTGTTTCTCTATCCGATACGTCTCGGCGTACCGCTGATGTGGCTGATGCTCTCGCACCGGCAACAGGAACGTATTCGATGACTGTGTATTCAGTTTTCAAGGATCAAGCAGCCGATTTTCTTTGGCTGTATCTAAATTGTACCTGTTCCTCATGCAAGTTTTTATTGCCTCGTAGGTATAGTTTTGAGGTTATTCACGACCTAAAAATATGTAATCAAGGGTTGTCTCAAAGCGCACAACCAGTTCGATTGCCAAATCAATAGAGATACCTCTGTTGCCGGTTTCAATTCGTGCAATGGTGTTTGCGGCAACACCTAACTGCTCCGCAAGCTGTTCCTGTGTAAGCCCATGTTCCTTTCTCAAGGCTTTAATTCTTTTTCCGCTTTCAACCAAGTCGTAATACATTTTCGTTCCTCCGTGTTTTTGAATTTGTGAAGTTGCAAAATCAAAAACAGCGGGAGGAGATCGTGCCCGATTCTCAATACCCTTTGCCATCTGCCTGTCCTCCTTGCAGGCATAAAAAAAGAGCCGGAGTAAATTACTCCAAGCTCTCGTTCATGCCTTTGTGTTAATTATGGGGGAAAATAGGCAGGTATAAAAAAAGCCCCGTACCCATTACAGGCACGAGGCGTAACTCTCTCTATTCAATTTTATGCCGCTATCTCCCAGCATAGCCATTTTAACACTGGACAAGTCGGACTTTCAGTAGGGGAACCGTCGTATTTTCATCGGATTTTAGTCGGACTAAAATCCTGTCTTAGCATTCACAATAACACAATGCTTCTTCCTCCCGGGCACTTTCCAGGAAATCTTTCAATTTAGGAATGGCTGTTCCCCAAAGTGACAGACCAAATAACAGTATCGCTTCTTTCTTTCGGTCATAGTAGGTGCTGCGTTCCATATTCAAAACCTCCAGCATTTCTGATTCCCTGTACTTGAAGCGGTTGAGATATGCCTTTGAGATAATCTCACAGTACAGAGCGCCTTTATCTGGATATTCTCTGATTTTCAACATAGCCATATCTACCAGTTCAATGATCCACTTTGTCTCAAATAAGCTGCGAATGCGTTCTTCAAATCGTTCTCTCGCTTCATCCGGAGCAAAGTTCTCCAGATAAATCAATGCACCATCTAAGCTGTCACCGTAAGTACAAATAAGGGTATCACATACATCATTCGCACGATCAATGGTAGACCAGCACACCTCTCGATATATGGATAAAATCAGCTTTGCTCTTTCATACAGAACCTTCTCGTCAATGTTCTGCATCCGGCAAAGCATTCGAATACTGCTTAATACCTGTGTATTATATCTGCTCATTCAGAATCTCCTTTCAGCCTAATCCATAAAATAAGAATTCCTTTCTAACTCCTGTCACTTGGCTAAAGGGAAACAAATACCATGGGACAAGAATGACTATAACTTCCGATATTTGATTAAAATAACAGAAGTGAAATCGGAAGTTCTTGACTTTATAAAAGTTCCGATATATAATTAAGTGGAATTAAAACTTCTGTTATGATTCTTATTATAGCATTTTCCAGAAGTTTGTCAACAAATAATCGGAAGTTACGAATAAATATTTTTTGAAAGGAAGGATACTACCATGACATTTGGAGAAAAAATTAAAGAAGCTCGTTTGGCTATGAACCTATCTCAAACGGAGCTTGCCCAGATGACCGGCATTTCCGAAAGATCCCTTTACACCTATGAGCAGCTCGGAACACTCCCCAGAAAAAGCAACATCAGAAAACTTGCTGAAGCACTGCATATCTCTGTGTCCTATCTTTTGGACGAATCTGAAACGGATAGCCAGAGCCATATAGATCAGGATATGTTTATTTTAGAGGCAAAGGAAAACTTCGGTTCAAAAGGAGCAAAAGAAGCTCAGGAAGTGTTGGGTCGTGTAAATTCTCTGTTTGCCGGTGGAGAATTGGACGAGGACGCAAAAGATGTATTCTTCCAGGCGATTATGTCAGTTTATATGGACTCTAAGAAAACAGCACGGGAAAAGTACACTCCGAAGAAATACAGAAAGCATAAAGATAAAGAGTAAAATCCTCAAGCACAGAATATGTTTTCTGTGTGCGATTCGGAGGTGAAGCAAATGAAAACGGCAGAGCATATCATTGAAACTGTCGATAAGCTTGTGCGAAAATATCACACCAGAGACCCTTACGAGCTATGTCAGCTGTTAGGTATCAAAATCCACTATTACGATTTACAGAAGAAATTGAAGGGCTTCTTCTATTACCAGTCCAGACAAAAGAATATCGTGATAGATCACAATGTGAACGGTATCCTGGAGCGTATATTAGTCGCACATGAATTAGGACACGCTGTCCTGCATACAAAAATCGCTATGATGCACGGCTTTCAAGAAATGGAAGTTTTTGATGATAGATCAATCGAAGAAAATGAAGCAAACTTCTTTGCGGCGGAGCTTCTGTTAGAAGATGGGAAAGTCCTGGAATGCCTTTCGGAACACACATTTTTTGAAACGGCTAAAATGCTCTATGTACCGGCAGCATTATTAGACTACAAATTCAGCCTGCTCCACGAAAAAGGAGAGCTGGTAAATTCGATGTATATTCGTAAAGCAGATTTCCTGAAAGAAGATCTTCATGCCTACGATAACGACATTGGTTATGGCGATATATGAATATCTATTTTTATATCTTTACAGAAAAAGTCCACCAGTACGATGCGTAGTGCATCATGACTGGTGGACTTTTTGCTTCTTAAAGAATCAGTATATTGTGCTGCAAAAAAGAACCCCATAGCAGTTCACTCTGTACCGTCAATGGGCTTCTTTTTCATTATATCAATCAAGCTCCGCTTTTTTTATCATCTCTTGCTGGTCAATCAAGACATCAATCAACTTTCCTACGGTTATCAATGTTGTTACATTACACTTTTTCAGTTTTGCAGCAATCTCATTATCAATGATGCTGTCGCATTTTGCATATGGGGTATCCAGTAAAAAATAGTCAAAGTTCTTTTCCAAGACGAATGCCAGTTTTAGAAGCATTGCCAAAGAAACTTTCGTCTGTCCAACTTCAACATGGCTCATATGATTGTTCGAGCAACCAACCAACGCACCCAAATCAGCCTGACTATAACCCTTTTCCAGTCGGGCAGCTCTAATGCGCTGACCAATCTTAACGTAATCAATTTCCGGTTGCGTTTCAATCACCTCCATGCTGTGTATGATTCTGCTATACATTATAAAATGTACCAAAAATCTCAACAACCAACATCGGGTGCAAGTTGCATTTATAAATGCAATATGATAAAATTTTATAGGCAGATTGCATTAAATGATAGAATGAAAAGAACCCCAAGACGACAATATGAGCTATCTTGAGGTTCTTTAAAATAAAAAATTCGTAGAGTACATTACTCCACGAATCGCATTCTTCTCTGTTTTTTTTAGTTTATATCTTTATTTTACAAATTGTCGCACTGTTTGTCAATATGTTAGGGACATAAAACACGAGGTTTTGCACAAAAATCCATCTTAGAAAGTTCCAAAGTCACAATTTGCCGTCAGAATTATAGTCATATTGAAGGAGGTGTACCTTATGGCACGAAAAGGAGAAAATATTTACAAAAGGAAAGACGGCAGATGGGAAGGAAGATACATTAAGTCCCGATCTTCTACAGGCAAAGCCAATTACGGTTATGTTTATGCAAAGTCATATCGAGAAGTCAAGGCAAAACTTATCAGTCAAAGTTCGTGCACGAGTAATTCTGTCACTGTCGATCCAGAAATTAGCTCAGATCAATTTGAACAGGTTGCTATGGAATGGTTTCAAGCTATATGTCCTAAAGTGAAGGAATCTACAAGCAACAAATATAGGAATCTTCTCAGCTCGTATATACTTCCTGTGTTCGGAAGCAAACAATTGCGTGATATAACACACGAGTTTATTGAAACGCAGTGTAATTTTTTCCTTGTTTCTGGTGGATTAAAGGAGAATGGACTTTCCTCTAAAACTGTTTCAGATATTTTATCTCTAATTCGAAATGTCTTATAATTTGCCACCCGAAACGGGAAAGCCATTTCTTGTGACGCACGATCTATACAGATAAAACGTCAAACGAAGGAAATGAGAGTTTTGAGTCGTGCTGAACAGGAAAAATTATGCCAATACTTGTATTCTAATCTTGATTCCTGCAATATTGGTATATTAGTATGTTTATTCACTGGTCTCAGAGTAGGTGAAATTTGTGCGTTACGATGGGAAGATGTTTCATTCTCAGATTACACAATCCACGTGCATCAAACGCTCCAGAGAATCCAAGATAGAACCAACAGTGAATACAAGACAAGGATTGTTGTTACCACACCAAAAAGTGCTTGCTCCATCCGTACTATTCCAGTACCCCATGGCTTAATGACTATTCTTACAGCACACAAAGCTTCTTCTACTGGCTACATCCTAACCAATAGCGATCAGAATCCATTAGAACCAAGAACCATGCAAAATCATTTTAAGAAGGTATTGAAAAACAGCGGAATCACCTCCGCAAATTATCACTCGTTACGTCATACATTTGCTACAAGGTGCATAGAGCTTGGATTCGATGTAAAAAGTCTCAGCGAAATATTGGGTCATGCCAGCGTGAATATTACAATGAATCGCTATGTACACCCATCCATGGATTTAAAAAGAGAAAATATGCAACGGCTTTCTGATTTATTAGCCGTCAAATAAATTGTCAACACCGTCAAATAATGCTGAGTTTTCAGTGTTTGGCGGTGTTTTTTCGTGGAGTAATGTACTCTACGAAAGAGTATACCCAGGAGGAGATTTATTGATTCAATTTGTAGGGCGAGATGCTTATAAGCAGTTTTGGAATTTTAGTAAAGATGAGAAAGAGAACTTGGCCACTCAATTGGCGATTGAGTTACCCGCACTCAGAGGAAAAGTTGGTGCATCACAAGAAGAAATTGCTTCGGCTGTTGGTATTTCACGACAAACTTATAGTGCCTACGAAAATCGGACACGCCCAATTCCATGGAGTTTATATCTAGCACTATTGTTTTATTTTGATTACATTCCAAGTACACATTATATGATTCGCCAGCTTGAATTATTCCCAAATGAAAGAAGTTATGGAAATAAGACTTAGAAGCAAACTTAAGAGTGTGTTGATAGTGCAGTATCTTAAAATTTTGTATAATAGGAATTGAAGTTAAATTAGATGCTAAAAATTTGTAATTAAGAAGGAGTGATTACATGAACAAAAATATAAAATATTCTCAAAACTTTTTAACGAGTGAAAAAGTACTCAACCAAATAATAAAACAATTGAATTTAAAAGAAACCGATACCGTTTACGAAATTGGAACAGGTAAAGGGCATTTAACGACGAAACTGGCTAAAATAAGTAAACAGGTAACGTCTATTGAATTAGACAGTCATCTATTCAACTTATCGTCAGAAAAATTAAAACTGAATACTCGTGTCACTTTAATTCACCAAGATATTCTACAGTTTCAATTCCCTAACAAACAGAGGTATAAAATTGTTGGGAGTATTCCTTACCATTTAAGCACACAAATTATTAAAAAAGTGGTTTTTGAAAGCCATGCGTCTGACATCTATCTGATTGTTGAAGAAGGATTCTACAAGCGTACCTTGGATATTCACCGAACACTAGGGTTGCTCTTGCACACTCAAGTCTCGATTCAGCAATTGCTTAAGCTGCCAGCGGAATGCTTTCATCCTAAACCAAAAGTAAACAGTGTCTTAATAAAACTTACCCGCCATACCACAGATGTTCCAGATAAATATTGGAAGCTATATACGTACTTTGTTTCAAAATGGGTCAATCGAGAATATCGTCAACTGTTTACTAAAAATCAGTTTCATCAAGCAATGAAACACGCCAAAGTAAACAATTTAAGTACCGTTACTTATGAGCAAGTATTGTCTATTTTTAATAGTTATCTATTATTTAACGGGAGGAAATAATTCTATGAGTCGCTTTTGTAAATTTGGAAAGTTACACGTTACTAAAGGGAATGTAGATAAATTATTAGGTATACTACTGACAGCTTCCAAGGAGCTAAAGAGGTCCCTAGCGCCTACGGGGAATTTGTATCGATAAGGGGTACAAATTCCCACTAAGCGCTCGGGACCCCTTGTAGGAAAATGTCCTAAGTGTGGCAACAATATTGTATTAAAAAAATCGTTTTATTTCTTTACATTTGAGTAATTAAACAATGCAAGCTCAAACCAACAACACGATAAAAGGGGGGTGCATTATGGATATTTGGCATCGTGTAGGCAGAATTGTTCGCTTCTCAAACTTAGGAACTCTTCTGTTCTTTACTCTTAATATTCTGCTGATTGTTGCTGTGTTCGGTTCGTCAGGAAGCATTGTTGAACTGATTTGTATTTACTTTTTCACAGTAGCTATCAGCTTATCCCCATTAGGCGAAATGTGCCTGGCTGCCTTCGCAGGAGCAAGCGATATAAAAAGAGTAGATATAAAACTTCGAGTTGTCCCGCTGGTTCAATATGTTTTAGATAAAGCAAAAGAGAACACATCATACTGTCCTAAAAAAGTGAAAGTGAAGATTATCCATGATCCTGCTCCAAATGCATTTGCTCTAGGTAGGCAAACACTATGCATAACTGACGGATTGCTTTTACTCTCCGATGATATGATACTTGGAATTCTCGCCCATGAGATCGGACATCTCTCATACGGACATACTGTTATCCAATTATTGATTGGCGGGGGCAATATATTTATATCCGGGTGCCTCCTGTTAATCAAAATATCCTACTGGATTTTTTCTGCAATCATGGGGCTGTTCGCAATATGCTCTCGTAGTGGTGTAATGGGTATAATTACCGCAGTTTTCGCAGGAATATCAACAGCACTTTCTTGGTTATGGGTAAAGTTCTGTATGCTTTTTCTGATGTGGTCTATGAGACAAAATGAGTATCTGGCTGATGAATTTGCTTATAAAATTGGTTTTGGTCTTGAATTAGCGACGGTATTAGACCAACATATCTCAGATGTTCCGCATGATGGTTTTCTCAGTGCAATATACTCAACTCATCCATGCAACGATGATAGGGTTGCAGCATTGCAAAATTTAGGTGTACCCTATTCTCGATACTAAATTCATAATCTCACAAATTGGCAAGCAGTGTAAACCTGTACAGGTTCACTCATTTTCTCGATTTTCCCTTCGGTGCAATCTTCGCAAATTTGCTTGTTGGGGAAGCATCCCCAATCCCCTTTGAACATCATCTGCCGATGATGGCTACACGATTTTCAATCGTTTCTCAAAGAACAGTAGAATAAAAATTTGCCCATGGTTGAAAGCACCGAAATCGAAAAGCAAAAAAGCAGCCACGATCCGCACCCTTTGGGGAGTGCAGACCGTGGCTTTTTGCTTTAACGGAAGTTCTTCTTTTCCTCTTTCTCTTTCTCTTTTTCCTGCTCTTTCTGCCTGTCGATATTCAAAATCGTTTCAACCGTCCGTTTGGCAATCAGCAGTTCTTCTTTCTCTTTTCTGATCTGACGGTACTCAGCGTAGTCCTGCTTTTTCTGGACTGCCAGCTGATGAAACTCCTCATACAATGATTGCATGGACGGGAGCTTTGTAATCTGCAATTCATCAAAGGCTTGCTTCGCCGCTTTATGAATTGTGATTTCCTGACGGTGTTCTTCAAAGAATTTTTTGCTATATCCAGACTTGCGGTACTCGATATAAATTTGCCTTGTGTTGCGATAATTTTTGATGTGCTGCTGCAACGCCTGAACCTCAACCATACGTTTCTCTGCGACCTTGATAGAATCAGAAAGCGCATCGAACCGGGCAGACAGATTTTCAATATGAGCAGTCAGATCGTCGTAGTTGCCCAAGCCTTTTTCTTTCAGTAGGATTACCGTTCGGGCAGCTTCTTTTCGGTTGAACTTCTTCGCCCACTTTTCATAACCGACCGTCTTGCCCTCGACCATCTTTGCCTGAATATCAATCAGCATCTGGAACTGCTTCGGGGCAGGAGCCTTGGCAGAGCCGCCTTTTGATTTGTGCAGGTTCTTGCCGGAGATAACCGCTTGAATTTCCTCTTTGCTATATCCTTCGCCCAGGGAACGCAGCCGAATGAAACGCTTCTGATTCTCGCCCTTGAACGCAGGCTGCTTTCCATCCTTGAACTCAAATCCCATGTCAGCCAGAGCCTGAACAAAGCCATCAAAGCTCTTTGGTTTCTGCTTCAGCACCGCATCAATCGCATCACATAATTCGTCACGCTGGGTACGCTTCTTGGGATAAACAGTTCTTTTCTGGCGCTCCCGATACGGCTTCGGTGTAATAATGGACAGCCCGTGTTCCAGGCAAACCATATCACTGAGTCTTTGCACCGCCAGACCGGAAAGAAAGAAGTTTTTGAATTTCCGTGTGGCATCCAGCGAGGTCGAATTATAAATGATATGATTGTGAATGTGGGATTTGTCGATGTGGGTCGCAACGATGAAAGCGTGTTTTCCCTTTGTCCATCGCATCGCTGTTTCATAGCCGACTTGGTTCGCTTCTTCCGGGGTGATTTCTCCCGGCTTAAAGGACTGGCGTATCTGGTATGCGATGATATTGTTCTTCTGCTGTCTGCCGGTAATATGCTGATACTGCCGTTTGGAAAGCAGAAATTCCTCATCTGCTGTCTTTGGATCACACTCATAGGAACTGATAAATTCGCCATCATTGGTTTTTGCGGCATTTTGTGAGTAGTCGGTTCTGTCTGCCAAACATTGAGCGACCGTCTTTCCCTTATTCACATGGAGTGCAATCAATCTTGTCGCTGCCATTCCCATCACTTCCTTCCCAAAAAGAAAAAGCCACCGGTCGGTGACTTTTCTCTGATATTATCTTATGACCTGATAAATGCTCCCAGACTTTCTCCAATATTCTCGACTTTCATAACAGCCCAGACGAGCAAGAACACCGCTGCTATTGTCGCAATTCCAAGAACCACAAGAATAAGCAGGGACTGCCACAAAGCCTTTACAATGCAGTAAATCGCAGATCCGCCAATGACCAAGAGCAATAAACCAATTACATAGGACACAACATTTGTAAGCAGATTTCCAAGAATGCAAATCACTTTTACAACGAACAGCACCGGCAGTGCCAATATCTTCAATACCAGCTTCATAGGCTCAACCCCTTTCTTTTAATTATATTGTACAAGGGTATCTGCCATAACGCAATGATGTCAACCCTTATGTAAAAGCCGCAGCCGAAACTGCGACTTCCCAACAAGTTGTCGGATTACTGGATTGAGGACAGGCGAACAAGAACTTCTCTCATGTCCGTCCAGATCTCCTCCAGCCGTTTTTGCAAATCCTCAATGTCAGCACGATAGATGCTGCCTGTTTCGTTCGCTCGCTTTGCGTACTGGTTCAGGTTGTTGGAGCAGATTCGCAGGAGCGAAACCAGGGCTTTCACATCCTGCAAATCCAGTCTGATACAGTAACCATCCAGAGCCATTTTCCGCAGATAGGCTCCCATGCTGCGGATGCCAAGCTCGTCCATCTTCTCATGGATTCGCTCGACCTCCTCCTTGGATGCAAGGAAATGAACATCCTGATCTCGCTTTGCCATTACAACACCTCCTCACGGGTTTCAGAGTATTTTGCAGGCGGGATATGCTCCGCTTTGGATTTCAGATCAGCCAACACAGAAGGACGCTCTGACTCGCTTCTTTCGTCACGATTTTCCACAGAGTCCTCCATATTCAGGGCTGCATCCAGTTCTGCCAGTCGCTGACTTTTGGCTGTCAGCTCTGCTTCCTGCGGGAACGGTTTTCCAACCTCCGCCTTGGCTGCTTCCTGCTGATTGTAGAGATTATTCAACTGCTCATTGGCTCGTTCTAAGCGCTCAAGGATGCCTGCAAGGGCATTGTCCAGTCGGGTGATATTTCCTCGTGCGTCCGTTCCAAGGGCTACTCTGTGGCTCACAGCGCCCTTCAGGGTCACATCGAACTCGTTCCGGAAACTGTCAAACGAAAGCTCCATCTGAAAGCCACGGTAACTGCCAAGAGGAACCGGATCGGCACTTTTCGTGTCCTTACAAGCCGCAAGGAGGATTTCACCGGCATCTGCCTTTTCGGTGTAGGCTTTGCCCATGATTTCCATGCCGCAAAAGCCATCGGCAATCTGCGGGTGTGCTTCCACGGTTTTAATATCAGCTTCAAAGCCATGAATATAGCCTGTCTGCTTTTCAATCTCAGCCGGGAAGTATTTCAGAAGCTTATCTTCCATACGGTACTGCTGGCTCTGGTGGTCAGCTTTCAGCACCTTCAGCCTTGCCACATCAATGTCCAAGTCCATCTTTTCCTTGATAAGCGGATTGCCGGCACACAGCGCCTTGATCTCCGCATAGGACAGCGCCTGCTCATCCACATCGTCACAGGAGCGAACCGGTGATTTGGAGGTCATAATCTGAGAAATAAACTTCTGCTTGTTTTCCAAGGTCTGATACAGGTAGGCATCGAAGGTTCCCTCGGTCACATACTGATACACCTGAACCTCTTTGTTCCGGTTGCCCTGACGGATGATACGACCGTTTCTCTGGGTCATATCAGACGGACGCCAACCCACATCCAAGTGGTGAACTGCCACCAATTTGTCCTGGACGTTGGTTCCTGCACCCATCTTTTGCGTACTGCCAAGAAGCACTCGCACCTGCCCGGTACGAACCTTGGCAAAGAGGTCTTTTTTCTTTGCCTCGGTATCTGCATCATGGATAAAGGCAACTTCTTCCGCAGGCACACCGTTTGCAATCAGCTTGGTTTTGACATCATCATAGACATTGAAGGTTCCATCATTTTTCGGTGTGCTAAGGTCGCAGAACACCAACTGGGTCAATTTGTCAGCCTGACCGTCCTGCCAGATACGCAGGATATTTCCCACGCAGGCATTGAGCTTGCTGTCAGGGTCATCGGGTAACAGGGTGTTCATTAGCCGCTGATCCAGTCCCAATTTTCGTCCGTCGCTGGTAATCTTGAGCATATTATCGACGGACGGGTCTACAATACCGGCATGAACATCTGCTGCTCTCTCTGAAAGGGAAGCCACCATATCCTTCTGGTACTCAGAGGGCTGAACCACAACCGTTTCAAACTTTGCTTCGGGAACAGGGAGATGCAACTGGTCAGAGGTCTTGATGTCGGCAACCTCCTTGAACATATTCATCAGTTCAGGCAGGTTGAAGAACTTCGCAAATCGGGTTCTGGCACGATAGCCGGTTCCCTCCGGTGCAAGCTCAATCGCAGTTGTTGTTTCTCCGAAGGTCGATGCCCAGGAATCAAAATGGGTCAGGTTCTTTTGCTGGAGCGTACTGTACTGGAGATAGCGCATGACCGTATAAAGCTCGGTCATCGAGTTACTTACTGGAGTACCGGTTGCAAAGATCACACCACGCCCGCCGGTCAGCTCATCCATATAGCGGCACTTCATAAACATATCCGAAGATTTCTGGGCTTCGGAGGTGGACAGACCTGCCACATTTCGCATTTTTGTGTAGAGGAACAAATTCTTGAACGCATGGCTTTCGTCCACAAACAGCCGGTCTACACCCAACTGCTCAAAGGTAATGACATCATCTTTCTTGTCAGCGGCAAGGAGCTTGTCCAGTCTGGCTTCCAATGATTTTCGTGTTTTCTCCATCTGCTTGATCGTGAAGTTTTCGCCACGCTGCCATTTCAGCTCCGCAATCGCACCCTCGATCTCATCAATCTGCTCCCGCAGCTGCCGTTCCTGTCGTTCGGCAGAAAGCGGGATTTTTTCAAACTGGCTGTGACCGATGATGACTGCATCATAGTCACCCGTTGCGATACGAGCGCAGAACTTCTTACGGTTTGCTGTTTCAAAATCCTTCTTGGTGGCAACAAGGAGCTTGGCACTCGGATAGAGGTGCAGGAACTCGTTTGCCCACTGTAAGGTCAAGTGATTCGGCACAACGAACAGGGATTTCTGGCTCAATCCAAGCCGTTTACTCTCCATAGCCGATGCAGCCATCTCGAAGGTCTTGCCCGCACCAACTTCGTGTGCAAGCAGCGTATTTCCACCATATAGCACATGAGCGATAGCATTTCTCTGGTGTTCACGGAGGGTAATATCCGGGTTCATGCCGCCGAAACGGATATGAGAGCCATCATACTCACGAGGTCTGGTGGAGTTAAAAAGTTCGTTGTACTTGGTGGAAAGGGTTTCTCGTCTGTGCGGATCTCTCCAAATCCAATCTCGGAACGCATCCTTGATTGCCTGCTGTTTCTGCTGTGCCAGGGTAGTTTCTTTTTTATTGAGGACACGCTTCTGCTTACCATCTGCATCTTCAATCGTATCATAGATACGAATATCCTTCAGATTCAGCGTTTCCTCCAGAATCCGATATGCGTTGGCTCGCTCTGTACCGTAGGTGACATACGCCGCCACATCGTTGTAGTTGGGAGAACTCTTACCGTTGATGCGCCACTCTGCGGTCAGCTCGGAGAACTTGACCTCAATGGAACGGCGCAAGTAATACGGCGTTTCAAAGGTTTCCTCCATGAACTGCTGAATATAATCGGCATCAATCCATGTTGCACCCAAACGCACATCAATCTCGGACGCATCCAAGTCCTTCGGCTGTGCTTTCTGCAAGGCTTCCACATTGATGTGGAAGGAAGAATCCCTGTCTGCCGCCATCTGTGCGACACGCAGCTTGCTTCTTACATCACCGGAAAGGTAATCATCGGCAGTCTGCCATCCAACTTCCACAGCATCGGGAGCCATCGGGTCTTTGAAGATCACCCCTCGAAGCTCTGCCTGAATCGCATCGTATTCTCCAGGTGTTCCAAGCAGCTGTGCCATAAACGGCAAATCCACCTTGCCACGCTCACCGATAGAGATTGCCAGAGCTTCGGACGGCGTATCCACGCTCGTCACTCTGCGTTCCGGCTTGATGGTTCGCTTGGTGAACATATCCGCCTTGCTTTTCAGATTGCCGTCCTCATCCACATTTTCCAGAGAACACAGGAGATAGTAGGAGGAATCGTCAGCAAATGCCTGACCATTGGCTCGATTATTGATAAGCCCGTTCTTTGCGGCAAACGCATCGTAGGCATCATTCAGTTCTGCCTGTTTCTGAGTAATCATTTCATCCGGGTAATCCTCAAGCTGATATTCGATCAGCTCGTTGACGATACCACGAAGTTCCACCATGCCCATCACACGGTCTTTTGCTTTCTCATTCAGGTCTACACGGCGCATCAGGGAGTTTTCACGGAAGTACACATTGCCATCCACCACGGTATAAGAGAAATTCTTTACATCCGGGGTTGCAGGAATGGTTTCGATTTCCTTACCCTTGTCAGCTTCGGGAAGCTCCACAGCCTGATAGGTTCCTTGGATGTGGGAAACTGCTTCTTTCAGAAGTTCGGACAGTTCCATGCCCTCAATGGGACGCACTGTAATGTCCATGCCGTAGGCGGTACTTTCTTCCACCGTATCGCCCAGAACCATTTCAGGATGAGCGACAAAGTAGCTGTTCATGGTGTGTCCTTCTTCGGTGCGGTCAAGGTTTACCCATTCCGGTACAATGTCAATCGGATGGTCACGCTTTTGCAGGAACAGGATGTCGGACACGACTTCCGTGCCTGCGTTTTTCTTAAAGGCATCGTTTGGCAGACGGATTGCACCAAGCAGTTCCGCCCTCTGCGCCATATATCGCCTTGCGTCAGAGTTCTTGGAATCCATGGTGTAACGGCTTGTCACAAAAGCGACCACACCACCGGGACGAACCTGATCCAAAGCCTTGGCAAAGAAATAGTTGTGAATGGAGAATCCCAGCTTGTCATACGGCTTGTCGGACACTTTGTAGTTGCCGAAAGGGACATTACCCACAGCCAGATCGTAAAAGTCTCGGCGGTCTGTCGTTTCAAAACCGGCTACTTTGATTTCTGCGTTGGGATAGAGCTTCTGAGCAATTCTGCCGGTGATGGAATCCAGTTCCACACCATACAAACGGCTGCTCTGCATTTCAGGAGGGAGCATACCAAAGAAGTTGCCGATACCCATAGCAGGCTCCAGAATATTTCCTGTTTCAAAGCCCATCTGTCCGACCGCATCGTAGATGGAGCGAATGACCGTAGGGCTGGTGTAATGTGCGTTCAGGGTGGAAGCTCTTGCCGCAGCATATTCATCTTCGGAAAGCAGGTTTTTCAGTGTCTGATACTCCTTCGCCCAATTTCCCTTGTCCGGGTCAAAGGCATCTGCCAGACCGCCCCAACCGACATAATTCGACAAAATCTCCTGTTCTTCGGTAGTGGCGTTCCTGTTCTCGCTTTCCAGTTTGAACAGAGTTTCAATGGCTGCGATGTTTCTTGCGAATTTCTGCTTCGGTCCACCTTCACCGATGTTGTCATCCGTGATGTGGAAGTTCACCGCAGGAACAGGTGGGATTTCTCTGGTGGTGATGGACTGCTCAAGCTGAGCGATAATGTCCATGACTTCGGCATTCTGCCATCCGTCCACCTGGGCATAATCCTGAATGATGGTGTCCTTTCCATCTACGCACTGTACGAAGTCCAGACTACCCGGCAGATCTCTGGTATTCATTGCACCCAGGGCTTTTCTCTGCGTGTCAGGAAGTGCATAGTAGGCTCGCAGGGCATCATCAAAGGAACTGTATTCCTTGATGTCCAGCGCACCCCGCTTCTGAATGTCCTCGGCAACATAAAAATGATCGATGAAGTGTTCCGGTTCCTGCTGTTCGGGTTCCGCACTGGCTCTGACCTGTGCGTGTGCCTTTTCGTCAGGGTAGTCCCCATAGATACGGATGCACTTATGCTCCTGCTGATCGTAAACGGCAGCACCATCGTACTTGAATCCGTCATCCTCCATGGTTCCGTCCACATAGCCCTGGGCAGCTTTTTCCGCTTCTTCCAGAGTGTAGTAGTCCAGTTTATCATCGAAGCCGTTTTCAAAGTGATGGTAGGCGGCAACCAGATAGCGGGGAGCCATGCGCTCCTCGTAGCTGTTAATCATCTCAGGTGTCAGCCATTCTGGTTTGTCGGGAATCATTTCATACAGCTCACGCATCTTGGCAATCTGTGCATGGCGGTTGCCTGCCCACAGATGCTTTTCGCTGTGCTGTCCTGCACCAAGGAAGTATTCGCAGTCCATACGCAGACGGTCTAACAGCTGATACTCAGGGGTGTAGTCCCTCGGTTCGGTTTTGCCCAGAAAATCCTCTGTAACGGGCTTTTCTTCGGTTTGGGCATCAACCCTTACCGCATGGTTTCTTTCGTCCTGAGAGAGCATACGCTCGAAATTCTCACGATTCTCGGCACGGAAGATGGGATAAGCAAGCGTAGGGTCACGCAGCTGAACTTCTCTGTCCGTGATCTGCTCCACACGGAAAGCTGTATCGTCCAGATATACCGTGTCACCGACCTGATAATTCCATTTCGGTTCCTCGGAAGCAGATGCTTCCACAACTTCGGCAGGCTCTGCCACAGGCGCTTCTGGCTGAACCGACTCCATCGCAGCTACGGACTGACGAACTTCCTCCAAATAGTCATTGGCAAGCCATTCGTCCGTGAAGTATTCCGTAACGCCTTCCGGGTCTACATAGTAGTCATCGGTCTGATTATCCCAGATCGCATACTCGCCATCCTCGGTATCAATCACTGCGAAACGGTCATAAACATCTTCCAACGGATCAGTTTTAGCTTCTTCGATAGCCTGTCGTTCCGCTTCTTCCTCCGGGCTGAGGTAGCGTCCCTTTCGTATCAGACCGTCGATTCTCTGCACCACCTGCGCCCAGGACATCTGCAATTTATCGCAACCGCTCTTGGTGTAAGCAACACCCTTGGCATCGTGATCCTGACCGCTGTGCGTTGCACCAGAGCAGGCATGGGAATGACCACCGGTTCCGTATTCATGCTTCAGGAAGTCCATCTTTTCCTTGGCAGAATGATTCTCCTGCCAGTAGTTATAAATACGGGCTTTACCACCGGAAAAGCCGCTTCCACGGGTCAAGTCTGCATTGACTTCATCATCCGTAATGAACTGGCGGACAAGGGGCATCTGCATCATATCGGTCTGATACTCACGCAAAGGCATATTCAACTCATACAGCTGTTTCTGAATGAGATTCAGCTTGTGATAGTGAAAACGAAGCAGATCGGGATTTTCCGCAAGGGTTTTTCTAAATTCCGAATACTGCTGTACCAAGGTTGCGTGGAAACGAGGGTCATCCAACTTTTCAGCCAAGTCTGCGGTTTCGTCAGGGAAACCACGAAACGGTTCCTGATGAAGAATTGCCAGATAGTTGCAGGAACGGGCTTCTTCACTCAAATCGTGATAAAGATGCCACAGGGATTCTGCCAACTTCTGACGCTCATATCCGGATGCTTCTACCAGTTCCACATTAGTTGCGAACCGACCATTTTCAAGCAGTTCTCCAATGCGCTCGGCAACCGTTTCCCAAGAAACGATCTGCGCTCTGGGGCTGTCAATGGCAGAGGAACCTTTGGCAAGGTGGATACCGTCCTCGGCATACCACGCACAGATATTCCCGCTATCTTCTTTCAGACCATAGCCGCCGTGATAGACCTGCTTTAAGGTCTGAACGATTTCTTCCAACGGCTTCTGCTTCATATATTCCAGCGCTACGACTTTTCGGGCTTCATCGGTATTGCTACCAAGCAGAAGGAAGTGGTCGATTTCTTCCTGGGCAAAAGAAAAAGCAGAGGGCGTAAAGCTCTCTGCTCGGTCGATAAAACTGATTTGTTCATTTTCGGAGAGGAAAAGGTTCAGACTCAGCTGTTGATAAGCTCCGTCATCACGACTTCCTCCGCCTGTGCTTTCAGGCTGTTCATGTGCTGCACCCACGCCATCTGCTGCGTTTCCTTGTCCGGTGCGGGGCTGTCCTTCAGGTACTGCTCCATCAGAAACTCCACTCTGGCTTTCGCTGTTTCCTCGATCTCCCACAGGTGCGGGAACAGGCTCTCCGTCAGAATCATGTCGTTCAGGAGCATCGGATTGTTCTGTTCCAAAAATGCTCGACGCATCCTGCCGTACTTGCCCAGAGGTTTCTCTCCCTCGTTCTCCAACTGAAGGTTCGGAATCTGATAATCTCCGGCCTGTCTGTAAGTCATCTCGCTCATAATCTGTACTCCTTTCGGTAGCTTTAATCTGCTCATGTTCTCCAATCGCTTTTTCGATTTCCTGAAACATCCTTGTGCTGATGGCATTCACCGCAGTACCAAGGGCATTTACCGTCTGTCTGGTGTTAAAATCAAACACCTTCTGGAAATCCTCATGCTCGAAGTAGTTGTCGGGACTTTCCACGAACCGGCAATACATCGTATAGGATACGCTGTTTGCCACCGCATTTTTGAAAGCTACTTCGATGTTGAGTTCATCATACTCCTCAAGGAAGCTGTTGGCAACGATGTCGAGGAACTGCTTTTTGTAATCGTCCCAATACTCAGCCGCCAGTGCGAATGCAATATCTTCAAGCTGTGCTTCCAGTACCCCGTCAGCGGCAACACCGAAGGTACGCTCCATCGCTTCCATGACATAGGAGCGGTTTTCAGGCGTCACCTCCCACGGTTTCAGTTCCGGGGAAGAACGGCGAACGCCGGTATCCGCCACATCAAACACATAGCGCAGATACGGTTTATCCCTGTTCATCACAAACAGAGCAATGCCGGTAGAGCCACGCTTTACATATCTGCGGTAATTTTCAGCGTTCCAGTCCTCATAGGGCTTGCAAAAGGTCGCATTGGGGCGCTGAGCATAAATCATCACCTGTTCCGGATAGGTGAACTCATAGTTGCGGGACATCGTTCTCAAAAACGAAGTCCAGTTATCTGTGTTCGAGGTGATTTTCCCAATCGTTTCTTTTGCTAATCCGGAATAAAATCGCTCTTTTGCGTTCATTGTATCCCTCCAATCCTATCAATCCGGATAAAGGTTCAGCTTCTCAAAGGCGGCATCGTCCATGGCTGAAACTTTACGGAGAACCGAGTCTGCCAAAGCAAAAAGCTCTGACTCGTCCTCCGAAAGCTGTTCCTTCATCAGTGTCAGTGCTTCACACAGCCCTGACCTTGTGCCAGGGCTGTAAAGCATCATCATGTTCCGCTCATCCTGTGTGAAATCCATCATTCAATCTCCCTTTCCGGGTGGCTCTTGGGCGGCTTATGGGAAACATCCGGCACGGGCTTTTCCTTTAACTGCTCCAACACCGAAGGACGTTCCTCTAATCCGGACGCTTTTCCGTTATTGATGATACCGTCAATCATCCCATAATCATCTTCCATTGCCATCTCTGCGTTTTTCAGGTAGTTTTCGGACTTCATAAAGTTTTCCAGCTTCTGAAACCCAACAGAATCTACATAGTGAAAGGATACCTCACCGACTACCTTTAAGGCTACGATGTCGCTGACCGACATACTGTGACCACGGAAATCATCCGGGTGGTCAATATTGAACTTTACATACAAATCTTCCAGCTGCCGATTCACATCCTCGGACATAGAAATGGAGCCATGATAGACCACCTCGTAACGGTCAATCTCAGGCTCCATTTCTTTCTTCTGAAGGTAGCTGTAATTTGCAAACATGAGCGGGATATTATCGTCTACATCTTCCCGCAGCTGAAGAATCGCATAGGAATCCGTGGGGCTTTCCAGAAAAGCAACCATTCTGTCATCCGGGGTGGTATTTCCGTGAACATCATCCCATTTTTCGTTTTTCATATCCGTGTCCTCCTTATCGTTCAGGCTCTTTGCGTTTGGGAGAGGGACTGGCAGGCGCAGCTTTTTCTGCGGCCTGTGCCAGTTTTTCCATGACCGACTCACGCTTCGGAGAGTCGAGCTTATCCAGCTGACTTTTCAGCACTTTGGCAACCTCAACCGCAGTTTCCTCACGGGCTTCTTCAATGGCTGTATTCAGGAACTCACGATACGGAGCCGTATTACCAGCGGCAAGATCTGCCTTGATTTCTTGGATATGCGCCTGCACATCATCGACCTGATCCATATATTCATAGGGGTCGAAGTTCTCTGCAAAACGGTCGAGCTTAAAAGCAAGCTCAGCGATAGGGTCATTGACCACCACCGCCTGTCTGCCGACTTCAAAAGCCTGCTCCATGACATCCTCATAGAACATTGCCCGCAGTTCCCGGCGCTCCAGCCCGAAGGATTCCAGAATATCCCGGCGGACTTCGAGCATGGACAGTTCAGGGTTATCAACCTGACCGCCATCAATCTCGTTGTAGTTTTCATCCAACAGGGTGTAGTCGTAACCATCTTCGCAGGTCTGCACCGCAAGGATTCTATCCTTTCCGACCTTCCATGCGGCTTCATCGCCCATAATCTCAGGCTCCGGCATATAGCTTGCGCCGTTGCGCTCCATAATTTCTGCAAACTGGCAGATATGAAACACATTGTATCCGATCTGCGTATGATACTCGTCAATGAAGGTGCAGGGCTTCACAACCATTTCATCCGGGTAGTGAATCTGCACACAGCTGCCATCGGGGATATGAAACAAATCCTTATAATGGCTGTCGATAAATCGGATTTCCTTACCATCCGGGTTGTACTCATTTGTCATTTGCGCTTTCCTCCATTTTCAAATTCCATACTGAACTTCGTTTTGCCATCATCTGATACCTCCATAAAGACGGTGGCATCAAAGGTGTTGCCCGTTCTTTCGGACTTGCAATTCTTGAGCTTTACCTTGCCGGAACCAAGCAATTTCTGCGCCGTGGCAGAAGTCATGCTCTTGCCGATGCTCGCAAAGTAGCGATTGTTTTTCCAGAGGGCAAATTTGCAAGCTCTGTTGGAACAGAAAAATGCCTTGGCTTTGTCCTCTACAGCACTGCCGCAGAGCGGGCATTTGCCGATAGAATTGGCTTCTTTCGACATCGTAACCTCGGAATCACGGATTACTTCATAGTTCTGAATCAGACCGGCAATCACATCTTTGATCTCGTCCATAAAGTCCTCGCTGGCATATTCGCCTTTCTCAATGAGCAACAATTTTTCTTCCCAATCCGCCGTCATGGATGGGGACTGAATCTGTTCCGGCATGACTGTTACCAGAGCCGTACCCTTGTGGGTCGGAATCAGGTGTTTGGTTTTCTTATCACCCTTACGCTCCAGAAAACCGATGCGAACCAGCTTCTCAATGATACCGGCACGGGTCGCAGGCGTTCCCAAACCTTTGCGCTCCACCTCATCAGGCATTTCGTCCGCACCGGCAGTTTCCATAGCAGAAAGCAGAGTATCCTCGGTAAAGTGTTTAGGGGGAGATGTTTTCCCTTCCTTGATTTCCGTGCCGCTGACGGTCATTTCGTCACCAACGGAAACAGAAGGGAGTGTCTGCACGTTTTCGTCGGATTTTGTCGAATCATTTTTCTGAACCAGAGCTTTCCATCCATCCTGCACAACAGTTTTGCCTTTGGTGGAAAACACGGTACCGCCACAGTCCAGCTCAATAACTGTCTCTGCGTATCGGTGCGGATCGCCAACAGCTACGCACAACCGATTCGAGATCAGTTGCAAAATTGCAAGTTCACCCTTGGGAAGTTCGCTCAGATTGCATTTCTGCAATTCTCTGGTCGGAATGATGGCATGGTGATCTGTGACCTTTTTGTTATTCACAACCTGCTCTGCATGAACTGGTATGTTATCCACATCCTCCACGGGGAATGTGTGGAAAGCCAGCTTTACGAGGTCGGTCAGGCTATGTGCCATATCTTCCGTCAGAAACCTGCTGTCGGTACGGGGATAAGTGACCAGTTTCTTTTCATAGAGGTTCTGCGTGTAGTCCAAGGTCTGCTGTGCCGTGTAGCCAAGCACACGGTTGGCTTCTCTCTGTAAACTGGTCAGGTCATAGAGCGCAGGCGGCTTTTCTGTTTTCTCCTTACATTCAGCTTTCTGAACGATTGCCACCGAACAGCTTTGTTTGACAGCTTCGGCTGCTGCCTTGGTTTTGAAGCGTTCGCTTGCAGCCGTAAAACCATCCAATCCAATCTGAACTGTGTAGAACAGTTCAGGCTTGAATGCGGAAATGGCAGCTTCTCGCATAACAGCCATAGCAAGGGTAGGGGTCATAACACGACCAACATTCAGGGTCTGCCCGTAAAGGGTCGAAAAAAGTCGAGTAGCGTTAATACCAACAATCCAGTCGGCTCGTTCTCGACACAGTGCTGCTTCATACAAAGCATCATATTCCGTTCCAGACCTGAGATTTTCAAAGCCCTCCTTGATTGCTACATCTTCCATCGAGGAAATCCAAAGCCGCTCAAACGGCTTTCTGCACCCGGCTTTGTGGTACACCAACCGAAAGATCAGCTCGCCCTCACGACCGGCATCTGTTGCACACACAAGACTCGCAACATCTTCTCTGGCCATGAGCTTTTTCAGAATCCCAAACTGTTTTTTCGTACCGGCAGAAACCTCATACTGCCAGTCCATCGGGAAGATAGGAAGGTCTGCATAAGCCCATTTGCTGTACTTCGCATCATAGACTTCCGGCTGTGCCAGCTCCACCAAATGCCCTACACACCAGCTGACCACATATCCGTTTCCCTCTAAGTAGCCATCCTCACGCTTGGCAGCACCTAACACTTTGGCAATACTCTGTGCAACCGAAGGCTTTTCAGCCAAAACTAATTTCATTTGCATCTGCTCCTTTCACAAAAAAATAAGCAGCCACACACCGTAGTGCATGACTGCTATGTAAAAAGTTCGGAAAGGATTTTTGCAACCTGATACAATTTTCTGTTCTACAATCTCCGTCATAATAAAAATATCTCCATCATTTCAAAAGAGAATGACGGAGATATTTCACCTTGCTTATTCTTGTAGCAACCAATCGGCTATATCGTGAATTTCGATTCCTTCATAGCTATATTGGGGATGTTTGGTTCTGGCAATAATCATTTTCGGATAAGCGTCTCGAATCTGAAGCAGAGGAGAGCATTCTCTCTCAAATGTTTCCTGCCCGGAAATGTTGTCGCTGACCTGAATATAAATCTTTTCGCTACCTCTCTGAGCAACAAAGTCGATTTCCTTTTGATAGAGCTTGCCGACATAGACATCATATCCACGGCGAAGAAGCTCGATACAAACAACGTTTTCATATACTCTGCCATAGTCTATATTTCTGCTTCCCAGTATTGCATATCGAATACCGCTGTCACACAAATAGAACTTTTCAGAGCTTTCAAGGTATTTCTTACCTCGGATGTCATATCTCTTAATATCATAAAATACAAAAGCATTGCACAAATACTTAATGTACTTGCCGACGGTTACATGATTGGTTGGAGTCTCATTTGCTGTCAGTAGCTGACTGACCTTATTCGGAGAAGTCAGGTTGCTGATATTATCCATAAGGAACTCGCTCAGACGTTGTAAAACCAAAGTGTCCGGGAGAGTATATTTCTGTACCAAATCCCTTGTAACAATCGTTTCGTAGACCTCTTTGATATAGTTTGTTCTGTCTTTTTCGGTTCTATAAGCATAGGAACCTGCTAAACCGCCCTTGATAGCGTACTCATCAAAGAGCTTATCTTTGTCACTAATATCATCATAATACTGGCAATATTCCTGGAAGCTGAAAGGAAACACATGAATTTCAATATAGCGTCCGGTAAACAGAGTTGCCAGATCTGCACTCAACAGGAAAGCATTAGAGCCTGTTACATAGATGTCGTATTTTCCCTTAGAGTACAGGCTATTGATTGCCAACTCAAACTTGGGACACATCTGAACCTCGTCTACAAACAGGTAGTTCGTTTTTCCTTCCTGATAATGTTCTTCCACATAGGCGTGTAAGGCATGGTATTCCTTGATTTCTTCATACGCCAAATCCATGAAGTCGATGAAGATAATATTGATGTTTTCAAAATTGCTTTTCAGATACGCAATATACGCCTGCATCAATTTGGACTTACCAGATCGACGAATGCCCGTGATGATCTTGATGTCAGGAGTACCATTCAGTTCAATGATTCTATCGAGATATTTTGCTCTCGTGATTGTTTTCATATAGTCACCCGCTTTCAAAAATTGAAGTTTTTTCATTTCTCGAAACCGCTTCGCTGTACTTATTATACTGTCTGCTAATAGTATATGCAAGATGTCACTTTCAAAAACGCAAATTTTTTTATTTTTTGAAAGCGGAAACTATGTAAAGGCAACCCGAAGGCTGCCCCAGGCATCAAGCCTATCCTGTTTACACAGGTTCATTATCATCTTCATCGACGGAGCTATCTTCATCGTCGTCCTCAAACTCCGGATCGTACCCATAGTCCTCGTCATCGTCCACATAATCAGCATCTGGGTCAGGCTTTGCCGCTTCCTGTGCCTTCTTCTTTTCCTGGACTTTCTTAAATACGAAGAATCCACCACCACAGGCAAGCACAATCAGAGTAAGAATCGCCGGGAGCATATTTGTGGATTTCGGCTTTTCCTCCGGTGTCGGTTCTGTAATTTCAGGAACTGTTTCAACTACTTCCGGCTTTGTTTCCTCAACCGGCTTGGTGAACTCTGCAACTTCTTCCTCGTCCATCAGCTTGAGCAGGTCGGCTTCATCCACCTGATTCAGAAAATGCACGGTTTCCTCGCCCTTATCATCACGGTCAATGATGATATAGAAGTAGTTTCCGTTTTTGGTTACAGCGGTAATGAACTGCTTTCCGCTTTTCGTAGGCGAGCCAGCGTCATCAACCAAAGTCAGATTGCCGTCGGGAGTAAGCGGTAGCATCGGCTCCTCCGGCTCTGTTTCGGGAACTTTTTCTTCGACCGCAGGTTCTTCAGTCGCTACGCTTTCATCTACATAGGCAAATGCCGTTGTAGAAAACACGCCAAAACACATTGCACACGCCAGCAATGCGGCTCCAATTTTCTTAAATCTCATTCTGCGTTTCCTCCTCATTCATAGTATTGATCGTATCAGGCTTCGGAGCCATATCCGCAGCAAACATACGGAGCAGCTCGGAAAGCTGTTCGGGATTCAGGTTCGCAGCATGAACCATCTCATGGATTTCGGAATTTTCCTCCTCACGGTATCTGCGTTCCAGGTCTTTCACCTTAGCATCCCATTCTGCCCGTTTCTTACGGGCTTTTTCAAGGTCTGCACCTATTCTGTCTAACTTGGCACTCAATCGCCATCCCTCCTTTAGTTTCTGATTCTGCCGAAGCAGTAAAAATGCTGTTGCCAGTAATTCGATTCGATAGAAGCGTAGGAAATGGGGTTTCCGCAGTGGATCATCATACCATTGCCAACATAGATACCAACGTGTGATGCACCGGAGGTATCATAAGTGCCTTGGAAGAAAATCAAATCTCCCGGTTTGGCAGAGCTTTTCGGGATAATGTCGCATACGCCCATCAAACCGTTTGCGGTCAAACGACCAACACTCCAACCGTTTCCGCAGTGATTGATTACATAGGAAACAAATCCGGAGCAGTCAAAGGAGGTAGACGGGCTGCTGCCGCCCCACACATACGGGTATCCCAGATATTTTTCAGCTTCCCGAATCATATTGGCAAATCTTGTGTCTGTCAGCGCTTCGCCCGGAATATCATAATCGGTGTACTCGCCGCCAGGGGTGGCGTAAATGTCATTTCCGAAAATATCCGGTCTGTTGCCCCTTGTCTGAAGCAAAATTCTATATCGCTCCATATCATCTTCCGACAAGCCGGAATTTGAAATCACACTGTTCAAGCCCTTATTTCTGAGCTTCACATTCAGAATATAATATTCGTAATCTTCTTCCTCTGTTGTTGTCTCTCCCGTTTCGGGATCAGTAGAAGATGTTGTTCGTGTACGAATCTCTACTACTTCCGTCAGGGTCAGCTCATATTGTTGCTCAAATAGCCATTGCAGGGTAGCCTGCACCTCATCTCTGGTGTAATCCTCAAACTTCACCGTCAAATACGCCGCCAGCTCATAAGGATTGTGGTTGATTTCATCAAGGTCATACCGGTACTCGTCATATCCGCTATGAGTACGCTCGATATTATTGATTTTATTGCGGAGCGCAGCTTCCAAAGCCTTGTAATCATTGTCCGCACCAATAATATCTTCCTCTTTTGCAGTAAAAGAAGTTCCCAGAATGATCTGTGTGCCGCCTTGGAACATAGCCGAACAAGACGAGAACATCCCTGAGAGTATCATAAAAAGCAGTCCGGCAATCAAAACAAACAGAATCGTTTTAGAGTGTGTGGTGCAGAACTCCGTTACTCTTTCTGTGATGTTCTTGGCTCCCTGAGCTGCTTTGCCCGTTGCCTTGCCTGCACCCTTAGATGCAGAAGCCGTTGTCGAAGCGGTATTCTTACCGGCTTTGGCGGCAGCATATTCTTTCTTGATTGCCCTTTTCTGTTGCCAACGGGAAAAGGGATTGGAACCGGCATCGGGGTTGTCCTTTTTGAACTTCTCATACAGGGCATTTACATTTGCTTTATCTGACTTCTCAACCAGCTTTTCCGCCTTGTCGTAGGCTTTCAGCTTGTGACTGTAAACGGCATGATCGACGGTATAGACAGTGGATTCAACAGCCTTGGTCGTTTCCTGCACAGCCTGAACGCCGATATTATCATCCTCATATTCTGACACCGCCCGATGTGCTTTGGATGTGAGCGTGACTGCGGCACCACGGCTTGCCATGTGCTTTGCCACAGATGGGCGCTCGATTTCCGTAAACTCCGCTTTTTCAAAACGGAGCTTTGCTTTACGGGAACCGGCTGCATCTGTTTCCAGCTTTAGCTTCGGCTTTGCCTTTTTAGAAGCCAATTTGTCTGCCGCTTTTTCAGCCCTATCAACCGCCTTATCTGCACGGTCGGCAGCTTTCTTCACATGAGAATCTGCAAGGTCATCTTCGGTAAAACGGAGTCGTGTAGGTCTTTTCGCCATACATTACGCCTCCTTTTCCTGTGCCACCTCGTTTAACTTCGTGGTCATAATGCGATACAGTTCCAGATCTGTCGGGAATCGGTCAATGAACGGCAGAATCACATTGCCATAGAACAGAAGTCCTTCGCCCTCACCGGAGTTGGTTACATAGGACAGCTGATGCGGCGAAATGGTCAACCGCTGTGCCAGAATACTTCGGTCATCGCTTGCCTGATTCAGCATATAGATGAAATCAGAGTTTTCGAGGATGTTGGCAATCTCCGGGGAACGAAGCAGGTCTTTGACATTCTGAGTAATACCGGTCGGCAAGCCGCCCCATTTACGGAATCGCTTCCAGATTTCTACGGAATAGGTTGCCGTCTGTTCTTCCTTCAGAAGCAGATGGAACTCGTCAATATAATATCTGGTCGATTTACCGGCAGAACGGTTGGCAGTTACACGCCCCCAGACCTGATCCTGAACGATCAGCATACCGATTTTTTTCAGCTGATTGCCCAGCTCCTTAATGTCGAAGCACACCAGACGATTCTGAATATCCACATTGGTTCTGTTGTTAAACAGTTTCAGAGAACCCTTAACATAGATTTCCAAGGCGGTCGCTACATGGTGGGCTTCCTTTTCGTCCTGTTTCAGAAGGGCATCATACAAATCCTCAAGGATCGGCATATTCTCAGGGGCAGGATTGTCGAAATATCTCTGGTAAATCTGATGCACACAACGGTCGATAACCGTCTTTTCGATAGGCTGCAAGCCATCCTTACTGCCCATAATCAACTCACAGAGGGACAGGATAAAATCAGCTTTCAGTGCTACCGGGTTGTCATCCTCAGAGTAGTTCAGGTTGATGTCCATAGGGTTGATATAGTTGGTACTGGAGGAGCTGATTTTTACCACCTGACCATTGAACTTGTGAACCAGAGCCGCATATTCCGCTTCGGGGTCGCAGATGATAATATCGTCATCCGTAACCAGGAACGCATTGGTGATTTCACGCTTTGCGGAAAAGGATTTACCGGAACCGGGAGTACCCAGAATCAGTCCGTTGGGGTTCTTGAGCTTCTTTCTGTCCACCATGATAAGGTTGTTCGACAGAGCATTCAGCCCGTAATAGAGCGTTTCTCCACCATTCTGGAACAGCTCCTGCGTGGTGAAAGGCACAAAAATAGCCGTGGAACTGGTAGTCAGGCCACGACGAATCTCAATCAGGTTTTGTGCCAAAGGCAGGCTGCTCATCAGTCCGGATTCCTGCTGAAAATCCAAACGACGCAGATTGCAGTTATGCTTCTGGGCGATGCTCTGTGCCTGGAACACATTGTTCTCCAGTTCCTGCTCGGTGCGCCCGGTGTTCAGCACCAGAAATGTCACCATGAACATTCGCTCATTCTGGCTCTGCAATTCTTTCAGAAGTGACTTCGCATCTTTACCATAGGTAGCAAGGTCAGATGGGATAATGTCCATGTCATAGCCAGAACGCACAGCCTTTTTCTGTTCCTCGATTTTGGAACGGTCAAGCTCGGTGATGATTCTCTTGATGGTCTTAATCGCCGCAGTCTGGTCAACCGACTGGATGTGCATGGTCACGATCTGCGTGGATTCCATATCCAGAAAATCCGCCAGCATACGATCAGACAGGTCTGATGCCGTAATTGCCAGATAAGACATCGAACCGAAGATACTGCCCATCTGGAAGGTGCGGTTGGTCTTAAAGGCAAACGCCGTCGGAGCAATGAAGTCCTTTACGGACAGCCCGGATTCCACAAGATACTTCCAATCGAAGAAGAACTTATCATTATCACCCATGTGGAACATAGAGTGCATCAGATGCAGCCGCTCTTTGCCGTTCATGGTAGTGGCAATGACACCCAAACGCCGAAAGTTATTGAGCAGATCGTTTTCGATATGGTTGAGTCTCGGCTTTGCCTGCCGCATGGATTCGGCTTCAATGCCGAATGTCAGGTACTTGGTTTTGGTCAAGCCGTTGTTGCCCTGCGCCAACTGCTTTTTCAGCATCTGGCTATACTCGGCACGGACGGGATTGAAGCTGTCCTTCTTGAACGGGATACGGATACTCTTTTCAAAGCTTTCAGCATCGGTACTCAGGTTCATAAAGGAAAGCTCAAAGTGAATGGAGCTGTCAAAGAAATTCAGGAAACTGCACCACTCATCGAAGATGGCAGTCTTATCTTCCTGCTGTGCCAGCTGATAGTTGATGTCCTGAAACTGAATGGTCTTGGTGTAATAACTGTCAGTGACACGGCAGATGCCATCCGGGAACATTCTCTGAAAGGGAATGGACTGCTGTGCAGTCTGCGGAATACCGTTGTCCTTCTTTGCCCGTTCCACAACAGCTTTAATTTCTCGCTGCTGCTTCCGATTCAGATTTGCAGGCATTTTGATGTTTCTTGCCTGTGGCTTCTTTTTGAAAAACAATTCGTTCAACCTCCTTTTCCAGTTTGTACTGACGCATCAAAGCGTCATAATAGTTGTCCGTCTGATAAGGGCGAACCTTGGGACGAACGAATTTGGTCTGAATGAAGTGTTCTACAACCACTTCCAACGGCTGACTATCCTTTTCATACATTGCCAGAAAGAACAACGGTAACATGACGATCATCATGGACAGTGCTGCAAGGCTCACATTTCCGGTTGCTTTGACCAGAAAGAAAATCGGCACTCCGATGAGCGCCGCCGCACCAAAGCAAAGTAACTGCCGTTTCGTCAGATTGAAGAACACTTTTGTTTTTACCCTCGTCAGGTCACGAGGTACGGGAATATACGCTGCCAAACAATTTCCTCCTTCCCTTAGTGAGCGCTGAATACACCCTTCGCAAGCGAACCAGTCTTAAACAGGGTGAAGCACAAAAGGACGGTGTAGCCCATAACACCCCAGATAGAACCGATGATGTCATCACTGAATGCGATAGACTGAATCAGCACCGCATAAATGCCCACGCAGATCATAATCAGGAATCCCTGGAATCCGATTGCAAACAGCGAACGCAGATAATTCTGTCCGATATTGCTCTGTTCTCTGTTTCCAAAAGTGGAAAGCGGAATCGGGGCAAGGCTGACCATCAGATAAATTTCAATCATTCGACCGTAGACGATCACAAAGATGATGATTGCCAAAGCGGACATCGTGACCTGCACGATAAAGGATTGCAGGAACAAGCCGAGCAAAGGACCCAAATCCATTGCCATCAGCGTTTCTTCCATTGTTTCCAATGCCGAAGCATCTATGGCAGTATTTCCGGATATGATACCGGCGCTTGCGTTTATAACGTGCTGTGTCACATCAAACACAGCCATCGTGATATTGAATGTGTTTGTGATTAACATGACCGCAACAAAAGTCTTGAACACCCATTTGAAGAAGATCCAGGTTTCAAAATTTGCCAGATTGTTGTGGTCAATAATCATCTGAATTAGCTCATAACAGGCAATGAAGGTCAGAATCAAGCCTGCGATTGGGATAATCACTGACTCGGAGATGTTTCGTACCATGGCAAAGACACCCGGCGAAAAATTCGCCGGGGTCATGCCAACGGAGGTTGCTATCTCGCCAACCTGGTTGTTGACGGACTCAAACATCCCCGACAGATTTCCCATAATAGCTGAAACGAGCATTTCTTTCAGCCAGTCTGTGATCTGTTGGAGTATGCTGTCCAAAGGCGATTACCTCCTTGTTTTGTGATTAACCGAACAGTCCGGAGAGCAGAGGTACAAGGGTGGTGCCGATGAGGGCAACACCGCCGCCAGCCATGAGCTGCTTCATGCCCTGGGACTTTACTGATGTGTGATAAAGAAGTAATAGAAGTGTAAAAAATTTTGCCGTTCCTATCCGGCACATGAGGTATGTCGGATAGGTCGGGCGGTTATTCGGGCAAGTCCACCTTGCCAACAAAAGAATAATAAATCTCAATGTCCTGTCTGCGGGTCTTGTTCTCGTCATAGCTGCACTCATGCACAACGATTTTCTCTACAAACTCCCGCAACAGAGTAGGGGTAAGTTCTTCAAAACTGGTATGCCGCCGGACAACATTCATAAACTTTTCTGCGTTCACGGTGGCTTCCTGTGCTTTGGAAAGCTCCGCTTGGATAGCGGCGGCTCTTTCTTTCAGTTCCCGTTGTTCTGCTTCATAGTCTGCCGACAGTTCTGTGAAACGCTCGTCTGATATGCGCCCGGTCACGCTGTCCTCATACAGCCGCTTGAAGATAGCGGATAACTCGGCTATGCGTTTCTCGGCGGCTTCCAGTTCCTTTTTCTTGGCGGCGTTCCTGCGTTTGCCCCCGTCCTCGTTCTGCTCAATCAAGAGCTTCATAAACCGGGCTTCATGCTTTGCCGCATAGCTGGTCACTTTCCGCAGATTGGAGAGTACACCAGCGGTCAAGAGGTCGGTGCGGATAAAGTGCGCCGTACAGTCATGGGTGCGCTTCTTGTAGCTGCCGCAGATATAACAGTCCTGCTTGCGCTTGTCCGTCTGGTATCGCTGCTGATACATGACGCTGCCGCAGTCTGCACAGAACAGTATGCCGGAGAACAAGCCCACTTCATCATAGCGGTTGGGGCGTTTGCGCTGCTTGCGAAGCTCCTGCACCCGTTCCCATGTTTGGGTGTCTATGATAGGCTCGTGGTGGTTCTCGAAAATCACTTGCTTTTCCGGGGGATTTTCTACACTGTGCTTGACTTTGTAAGAAAGTTTTTCTGTCTTGAAATTTACCAGACAGCCTGTGTATTCCCGGTTTTCAAGGATATGCACTACGGTATTGGTCGCCCACTTGCACTCATAGCCGGGGTGGTAGCGGCGGGTGCTGCCCGTCCTGCGGTATTCCAGCGTCCCCGGCGTGGGGATTTGCTGCTCTGTGAGCATACGGGCTATCTTGGTCGGACCATTCCCGGCAAGGCAGAGGTTGTATATCTGCTTGACTACGGGTGCAGCTTCCTCGTCAATAATGAAATTTTCGTCCTCGTCCATGAGGTAGCCATACACAGGCTTGCTTGTGATGGGCTTGCCACTCATGCCTTTTGAGCGTTTTACTGCTTTGATTTTCTTGCTCGTATCTCTCACCAGCCATTCGTTAAAGATATTCCGCAGCGGGGCAAAGTCATTGTCGCCCTGTGCGCTGTCCACTCCGTCATTGATAGCGATGAAGCGGACACCTTTCTGTGGGAAAATCATTTCCGTGTACATTCCCACTTGCAGGTAGTTTCTCCCTAACCTCGACATATCCTTTACGATAACTGTCCCGACTTTTCCGGCTTCAATGTCCGCAAGCATGGCTTGAAAACCGGGTCTTTGAAAGTTCGCACCAGAATAACCGTCGTCCGTGTACCAGCGCAGATTGGAAAAGCCGTTCTGCTTTGCATAGGTTTCAAGGATACGCTTCTGATTGGAAATGGAATTGCTCTCGCCTTGCAGCTCGTCCTCATGGGAAAGTCTTGGGTAAAGGGCGGTAATTGGTTGTTGGTTGGTCTGTCTTAACATAAAATCCTCCGTTTCCGACAGCCAGCCCCACTATTCCGTACCTTGATTGTACCACATGGGGCGGCTGTCTGTATAGCAGCAAAAGCGTCAAATCTGCTTCTTTATGGTCGGTCAAATCGCCGTTTTTTGTGTAGCAGCTTCCGCTTCCAGCACTTTCATCATCTTGTCGGCTGCGGTGTCGGTTGCGCCCTGCTTGAAGAAGCCGGAAACGGTAAGGACGGAGTTGCCCATGCGGATTTCCGTCACACAGTCCGGGCGGCGGTCTGTTTTGGTGGTGCTTGTCTGTTTCGTTTCTGTCATAGGCTCTCCTTTCGCTGCTTCATCAGTTGCTTTAAGCGTTCCAGCTTTTCCTGTGCGGTTTCCTTTCGGAAGTTGCTGCCCGTGAAGCGGACGGGGGCGCACATGGAAGTCAGCCTGTCATAAATACGGGCGTGGGGCGTGTCCTGCGGGTGCTGCAATTCCTCCAGCGTGAGGTTGGTCGTGGCGATCAGCGGCTTGCCGCTTCGGTAACGGCTGTCAATCACGCTGTAAACCTGTTCCAGCCCGTATTCTGTCCCTCGCTCCATACCGAAATCATCAAGTATCAGCAGGGGGTAGCTGCAAAGGCGGGAAATATATTCGTTCCTGCCCTCAAAGCTGGCGGCAAGGTCATTGAGTATCGTTGCAAAGTTTGTCATGCGAACGGCAACCTCTTTTTCCATAAGGGCGTTGGCGATACAGGCAGCAAGGTAGCTTTTTCCTGTCCCCACGCCGCCCCAAAACAGGTAGCCGATATTTTCAGCCTGCATGGTTTCCCAGCTCTCCACATAAAAGCGGGCGGTTTCGGTCTGCGGGTTTCTGCCGTTGTCATGCTCAAATGTCCAATTCCGCATAGCAGGGTCGGTAAATCCCCGGCGTTTCAAGTCCTCCACTGTTTCAAGGTGCTTCTGTCGGCTTTCGGCGGCTTGCTGCTTTTCACGGGCTGCCCGCTGGCAGTCGCAGTCTGTTGGGTGTCGGTCATGCCCTAACCATTGGGCGGTTTCTTTTGAAAAGTAGGCTTCTTTGGGCGTATGGCACTTGCCGCAGTATAAAAGCCCGTCCTCGCCTGTGTAGTCCTCCGCTTCGGCGGTAGTGGTTGTAATATCCGTAATCATAGCTTCAATCTCGTTTTTCATAAGCTCTCGCCCTCCTTACATGAATAATCGGGTATGCCCTGTTTCGGGGCAGCCTTGCCTTTGGCAGCGTCCTCCTGCGCCCACTTGTAAATGGTGGCTGCATGGCTCTGGTACTGCTTCCCGGTGGAAGCGATATGGCAGGAAAGCCGGTCAATATAATACTCCCACTTGTCGGGCAGCTCTGTTTTCAGCCCGGAAAGCTCTGTATCGGTCAGTATCACATTGTTGTATCTGCCATAAGCGGCGGGGGCGGGGTGTCCCGTTTCTCTCTCTCTCTTTTTCTATCTCTTTCTCTAACTCTATCTCTATCTCTATCTCTGGTGGACGAATGTCGGACAAATGTCCGCCTTTTGTCCGGGGCGGTAAAAGTGCCTTGTTTTCCAGCCTTGCAGCCCGTTTTCTCTCGGCTTCGGTAGAGGACTGTCCTATCATCAGCTCAATATCGGTCATATAAAAAGCCCCGCTGTCAAGCTGCTCCACAAGCCCCAACTGCCGGAAAATCTCTAAAGCCCTTTCAACCGTCCCTATCTGGTGGCGGGTCAGTGTCGCTATCATCTGCGCTGTGTAGGGGATATGCTCGTCAAGCTGCAACTTCCCGCCGTTTTTCAGAGATTTTAAGTACAGCTTCAAGAGGATATTGGAATATAAAATCCCGTCTTTCATATCTTCCAGCAGCACAATGGAGTCGCTGTCAAAAAAATTCTCTTTCAGCTTGAGGTAGTAATACTTGCGGTTATCTGCCATTGTCCCTGTCCTCCTTTTTCCGGCGTTTGGAGTAGTAGCGGGGGCAAAGTATGATAACCGCCCGGAAGCTCTGCTTACAGCTATAGGTACAGCCCCGGCAGAGGTCGTTGTATGTGATACGGTCGCAGGTGGTATTCCCGACTTTTACTTGCCGCAGGAAAAAAGACCATTCCAGCCGCCGTTTCTTGCTCATTCTTGGCATGGGTGCGCTCCTTTCTGCCGTTTCCGCTGGTGTGGCGGTATCGACGGTAATTCTGTATCATCTCGGTATCATTTTCGGGGTTTTTCTGCCCTGTAAGCCCGTTAAAAAATCCTTTGGTATTGCGGGTAGAGTACGGGGCAGCCCCCTTGTTCTGTATGGGTTCGGGTACATTTTGGGGTGGTTTTTATCGTTCCTGTTCCTGCCTTTTCACAGGCTTGCGCTCCCGGCGTAAAATCTGGTCGATATTGCCCTTGACAGTCTGTAAGCGGCGGTATTCCTCCCGTTTTGCCCGGTAATCGTTGTAGCCGCTGTTTTTCTCTTTGATAAGGGCTTCAATCTCTGCTTGCAGGGCTTTATAGCTCGGCAGCTTGGAAATGCCGTTCTCCTTGAAATAACGGGCGGCTGCGTCTGCTATGATAAAGTCGCTTTCGTGCTTCTGTCGGTAGGCTGCTTTTGCTTTGGCGTTTTTCTGCTGTTTCAGCCCGTCCCGGACAGGGCGGGTCTTGGAATAGGCAAGCACCTGCCGTTGCAGCTCCTTTTTCCCGTTCAGCGTCTTTTCCACCTGCTTCAGCTCTGTAAGGCTTTCCTGCATGGCGGCATAAGCGGCAGAACAGGCTTCGTCCAGTTCCTCCGGGGAAGAAAAGCCGTACTGTTGATAGGCGGTAACAGTAGCTGCCATTTGCTTTAGGTTGTGCTTTGCCGCCCAGCGGTCATAGCCCACGCCCTTGCCCTCGGCTCGCTTGGCTTCCCGGTCAACCATGCGCTGCAAGGTGTTGTCTGCCGGGGTGGTTTTTGCGGCTTTTTCCTCCCGCAAGCGTCCCTTTTGGGTGTGGGGGTATTCGGGTATGGCTTTGGTCTGTTCGGCGGCTCTGTGGGCGTTCTGCGTGAGCAGGGCAAGGACAGCAGCCTTGTCAAAATCGTCCCCCAGCTTCCGGGCTGTGATAGGCTTTGTCCTGTCCGGCGTGAGGTAGGAAAGCCGCCCCCGGCTCTCCTTGACGGTCACACCCTCCCGCAGCAAAAGGGAAGAAAACTCGTCAAAGCTGGTAGCTTGGGAAAGTGCCTGCCGTATCGTCCGGCGCAGCTTCGCCTTGTCCGTTTCAAACTTGGTGGGCTTGGTCGGCTGTCCTGCGGCTTCTCTGGCGGCGTTCTCTTTATCAAGGGCAAGCTGCCCTTTCTTTGCCGCCCAGTATTCCCGTTCGGTTATCCGTTCCTTGCTGCCGTTCAAGAGGTCGATTTGGTAAAGTCCCTCCCGGTGGCACATCTCCATGACTTCACTCTTGAAATATTCCATAGCGGCGTTGGTGCAGCGGTGCTTGCAGCCCTCCCGTGTGTCGGCTGGTCTGTCCATGTAGGGCAGAAGCGGGACTTCATAAATCCGCAGGGAGTTGATGACGATATGCACATGGATATTGCCGCTGTGGTTATGCCCGTCCGGGTGGGTGCAGACTAAGGCTTGGTGTCCGGGGAAATGCTCTTTACAGAACTGCTCGCCCAGCTCCTGCGCCCGGTCTACGGTCAAGCCGTTGTCCGCTGCGTCCCGTGGGTCAAAGCTGATGATATAGTGGTGGCTTTTCACATCTTCCCGTTTTTGGTTTTTCTCATAGCGGAGATTGGCCCGCATACAGGCAACGGCGAAATCTTCGTCCCCGCAGTTGAGGGAAGAAATGCGGTAATCCTCCCTCGGTATCAGCCGCCCGTTTTCATCAAGGGTGGGCTTCATGGTAAACTCGTCATGCTCAAATGTGAGATAGGCTTCCGCTGCGCCATAGTCCGCATTTTTAGAGCTGATATGTTTGAATGTTGCCAACAGCGTCACCCACTTTCTGCAAAACTTCAAACTTTAGGGCAGCAAGGTCGGAAACCGCCGCCCGTACCTCCCCGGCAAGCTGCGGGTAGGGGCTGTGCCACTCGTTCAGCGTCCGGGCTATCTGGTTTAAGTTGCCGCCGATCCTGCCGTATTCGGCGGTCAGCTTCCCGACAGTGGCAAGCAACTCGTCATTGACGGGGGAAACAGTTATGATGGGGCGTATGGCTGCCCCGGTTATGGCTTGCCGGATAAACTCGGATTGGCTCATGTTGCAGGCAGAAAGCCTTTCCGCAAACTCGGCATATTCTTCCTCGGTCATGCGTGTCTTGACTACCCGGCTGCGGTGCGGTGTGTTGTATCGTTTTCGCATGGTAAAACCTCCTTTCGACTGCCGCATGGCTGCGGCGGGATAAGCGGCGTAAGCCGCATGGCAGGGTTTGGGGAAGGCACTCCCCAACAAGATTCCCGCAGGGGCAAAATGAGCGATAAGCGAATTTTGGTACTGCGGTAGAATCTTGCTCTAAGTAAGCCGCAGATTTCCCCTTGCACTTACTACTCGTATAGCCGCCGCCCGTTTTGGCTGGATTTCTGCAAAAATCTTACGGCGTGGAGCGAGTTTTACCCGCAGTTCTTTCTTTCCGCTAAAGATACATTTCAAAGGCCGCCAGCTACCCGCTTGCCGGGAATTTCTCAAATTTTCCTTTACCTTAGAAATACAGGAAATGCAGATTTGGCTACCGCCGCAGAAAATTTTTTATTTCCGGCTTCACCTACCTACTACGGACGGATTGCGATTTTGCCAAACGGACAAAGAAAAAAGCAGCAAATCTTTTTCAGACTTACTGCTTTTCGCTGCCGCCGGTGACGGTGGGGTATTCAGTTGTGGGCTGTGCCGTCATTCTCTAAAACGGAATTTGAAGATTGCGGCAAGCAGCGTTTGTGTGATGTAGTCCTCTGCGTCCGGGTTAAACTGCCCGTTTACGAAAGCGGAGAAATATATGTGCCGCCGGTAATGCTGCAAAATGGTATTGACCGCCTCCGGCTCGCCGCTGGCGGCCTGCACGATTGTTTCATAGGGGAGAAGTCTGCTATTCCTCATGCGTCATTCCCTCCATTTCCTCATAAAGCCGCCGTAGGGATTTGCGGATATGGTAGCCGGTGGCGCTGCGGCTGCGCCCGTACCGTTTCCCGATTTTCTCCTGTGAAAGACGGTGGTAAAAGGACAGGTAAAGCATTTCCTGTTCCTCAACCGGTAGACGGGAGAGGGCTTGTACCAGCAGCCCGTTGTTTAAGATAACTGTATCACCGCAAAGGTTCAGTATGTATTCCTCGTCCGGCTCCGGGGCTTGAAAACATTTATCATTTGTGCCTAATGGGTGGTGCTTTTCTTCTGTGAGGTATTCAAGGGATATTTCTCTTTTGTATTTCCGGCTCCAATCCCGCAAGGCGGTGTACTTGGCGTTGCGGATAACGACAACGCAAAAGGCATGGAACGTGTACTCGATATGCTCCTTGTATTCTTCTGTGCAGGTCATAGAAAATCCCCCTTTCCTCCACAATGGGCTGTGCATGGTTGACGGGCTGTATTATAATCATAGGGGGCGGCAGCACTCCTTGCTGTCGCCCCTTGATTACCCTCCTGCAAAGACGGGCGGGGCTGTCAACGGCGGGCATTTATGCCCGTTAAGTTTGCCGTTGACTGCTTCGCCTGGTTGCGCTACCCGTTACGGAGTTACATTTATCTACCGTTAATCTGATAGCGATTGTATGTCAGTTTTCCAATCAAAGCGAAAATGACAGCCAACACCAAATATACAATCGGCGCATACTGATAAGCTGCTAAAGGACTGCCGCCCACATGAAACATAGAATAACGAAATGCCCCGTTAAGCGAAACAAGATTACTCGGAAGCAGATACCAAATTTCAGAAAGCAGTTTGAGGTTTGCGGGCATTTCCATAATGAACATTGTAACAAGGAGAACACCCGTTATAATTCCAATGGTAGCAATGCTATTTTTCGTTACCTCTGATAACATCATGGTAAATATGCTAATCAATGCAGCTCCGGCAAAGGACAATCCAACTAAAATCAAAGCTGCCTGTCCCACGGTAAGATTAAACGGGCGCAACAGAACAAATTGCAGTATCGTATCATATCCGTCAAATCCATATAAAAAAGCAATTATTCCGAACATGAGCAGAGAAAGAAGCAGCGTAAAACCTACACCTACCGTCAATCCCGCAAGGGTTTTCGCTGCATATAATTTCTTCTTCCCAAGGCGGGTACAAAGGATTACCTGGTCTGTTTTTCGGGTATGCTCCACGGTAAATACCGTTGAAAGACAGATTGCAATAAACATGATTTCCATACAGGTAATCAATTTCATCATATCTGCAATTTGCCGCCAACCGTCAAAATATCCGTGATAAACAATCGGCTCGTCAAATGAAATACTTTCGGTCAGCCCTGCCGGGGTATTTGCTTCTAACTGTGCATTTAATTTTTCATAAAATGCTTCGCTATCACATACTAATATTTCCGCGCCTGCTTGTGTCCCCAATGTTCTGCCAATGAAATTATATACATCTAAGTACGGGAGTGCTTCTTTGTAATTTCCGTTAAAAATAAAATCCTCATACGCAGGGCGCATTTCGTCAATCAGTTTTTGGTCTATCGCTCTGCCGGAGATCTGCTCTGCGGCTTCCTGTTCTGCCCGATTTGCTGCATATCCATTTAGGGAACTGTCGGAATATTCCCTATTTTGCGGAAGTACAGCACTTGCTATACCCCAAATAACAAGTCCTACAAGCAGGACGCCGCCTGTAATCCAAACAATTTTTCTGCTGATAATCTTTCGCAGTTCAAACTTATATAGCGTAAGCATAATCACTCCTCCTCAAATTCATCAAGATAAAATTTCTCCAAGTCGTCGATTTCATCAGCAGAGCCATTAAATACAATCTGTCCTGCTTTCATCATAAGCACCGTATCTGCGATATGCTCAATATCTGATACGATATGGGTAGACAGTAAAACAATGCTTTCCGTACCCAATTCTTTAATCAGATTACGGAAGCGCACACGTTCTTTCGGGTCAAGCCCAGCGGTAGGCTCGTCTAAAATAATAATCTTTGGGTCATTCAAAAGTGCCTGTGCAATACCAAGCCTTTGCTTCATGCCGCCGGAATAGGTCGCAATTTTCTTTTTGGCTACGTCGGAAAGGCTCACCAATTCCAGAAGTTTTTTTGATTTTCGTTTTGCTTCTGTCTTTGTCAGTCCTTTTAATGAAGCCATATATAAGAGAAAATCCATGCCGTTAAAATCCGGGTAATAACCGAAGTCCTGCGGAAGATATCCCAATTCCGCCCGGTATTCCTCGGAAGATACGTCCATTCCGTCAAAAGTAACCGTACCGCTTGTGGGTTTCAAAATACCGCAAAGCATACGCATAAAAGTAGTTTTCCCTGCGCCGTTTGCCCCAAGCAGACCATAGACACCGTTTGTCAGTTGTAGGCTTACCCGGTCAACGGCTATTTTGTTTTCATACTGTTTTGTCAGTCTGTCAATGCAAAGTTCCATATAAATCCCTCCGTTTTTTTGAATGTATGGTAAAATTCTTTTGCAGTAATTCCAAACAGGAATAAAGCTGCTACTATCCACCATACCAAGTAATTTGTCTGGAATAAAAAGTCTGCCATATAGCGAAGCGTCATATTTACCCCGCTTACAAAAACAGCTACCGCCATGCACCCATAAATGACTTCTTTATTACGGAAACGTCGCACAAGATATAGGCTGATACTTGTTGTCAATAGATACGGAACAAACAAATATACACCTGTCTGCATAAAGGAAATACTGTTTGCAACATGGCAGACCGGAATTATGATACAAAAAATCCCAAAGTTGAAAACACCTAAAATAATCAACCTTGCCAAAACAACACTCTTTAAGGAAAACCGGGCAGACATTTCTAACTCATTCATTCCGTATATGGCAGATTTTGTGCTTTCTGCAATAAGCAGCAATGCAAGAAAAGGGGTAAATGCAGATACAATCCATACCGTATTTTCACTTGCAAAAGAAGCCGCCCATGCTACGGGCAAAAGTATCAATATAGACATTAGCCATACGCTTTTCTTGATAAAGGGAATTTGGCTGCATATAAATGTTTTGGTACTGATATGCGGGCGGGGCAGCGAATGGATAAACTGAACCTTGCGACCCGGCGTAGGTGCGTCAAACGCTTTAGCAATCTGTTTTTTTAGTTCTCTATTCATCTGAAAAGCCTCCTTTCTGTAACTCCGTTTTGAGATATTTTAATATCCTTGCGGTTTTTCGGTATATGGCAAAACGGGAAAGTCCTGTAATCTTGCATATCGAAGCTATGGGAACATCATTTGCATATCGAAGCAGCAACAATTCCTGTTCGTCCTGCGGAAGTTTGTAAATGAGGTTTTTTATTGCAATGCTGTCTATCCACTCCTGTGTTGGGTCATAGCTCAATTCCTCGTTTATCTCACATGATTTTTCTTTGCTTCCTTTTCGGTATTCTTCAATACATAAATTACGGGCAATCGTGTAGAGATAAGGAAGTTCTTTGTCGCTGTTAAGGCTTAACTGCTTATTGAAAAATCGCAGAAATGTTTCCTGCGTTATATCCTCTGCCGTTTGACAATGGCGGACTTTGAAATAACAGTAGCGGTATATTTTGTCATATTGTTCTTCCAAATCCATAGCGTTCAAGACCTCCTTTCATTATGTATAACGGTTTAGCCACATCAAATGTGCGGCTGTTTTGAAAATTATAGCATATTTTTGCAAGTTCTTTTAGGCTGCGGAATAGTGGTAGGCTACTGTCTATGCTTGTATTTTGGTTTTGCTTCTTTACTAAACATAAGCATTTGCGCCGGGGTTATCGTTGCCGTAGCCCTCAAGCAGATTGATTGCACCCCAGATGCCAAGACCTGCGCCCAGAGCGATAACGAGAGTCTGAAGAACGGTTACTGCGCTATTGAAAAATGCCATAATATTTTCCTCCTAAAATTTGAAATTGTTTTGAGAATAGAAAAAGCCCTCCGTACTACCGGCATCAAAACCGGACGGAAGGCTTAGTTTACGAGAATCTTTTCAAGGAACTCCTCGACGGTTATCACGCCAAGTTTCTGTTCCATTCTGCTTCTTGCATATTCAGTTTCACAATCATATATATCACCACCACCTTTCATAAGAAACAGCCAATACATTGACTGCAACAAATCTTCACGAGAAGCACAGATTGTCGGTGAAAAAACGACAGGTGAAACCTTCAGAACCTCTGCGAGTTTCGCTGTGGTTTCTGCATTAGGGGTTCGAGCGTTTTTCTCATACTGAGCAATACGGACATCCGCTGTTTTCTCGGAATACCCCATCAGGAGTCCAAGCTCTTTCTGGGTAAGGCGGCGAAATCGTCTAACGAACTTCAATCGCTGCCCAATAGAGGTATCCGTGATCCACCAAGTCATTTTTTTTACACCTCGCTTTCTGCAAATTCTCGATATACAACCTCATTTTTTGCTCTGCGCTTGCCTACGGCTTCACTGGGAGCAAGGTCAGGGTAGGTTGCCTGCACTTTCTGTCTGCTTCTGCGGACAGTTTCAAACCCCGGAAAGCTGCGTCTATCCAGTTCCTTCAAAAACACAGGAACCGTCATGGCATGAATGTCGATGCCACGCAGACCGGAATAGTGTTCCAGTACCATCAGGTACAAATGATTGTCGGTATTTCTTGCCTTGTGGTCGTGTTCCAAGATGTTCTTAACCAGGGCAGATACCGTTTTCAGATTTTCCAAACAGAAACCTCCTTAATCCGCATCGACTACCACAAACTCATCACCTGCCTTGAGCTTCAACCTTCGACTCAGAAACTGCTCAATGTTGAACTCATTTCTCTTATCAAAGTCTGATGTGTACTTATAATTGGGGTGCTGCGTCAGATCGTACTTGTCAGAAAGAAACGGTCTGACACCACGCAACTGCAAAATACACTTGCTGCCATCCAGAACCGCAAGCTCATCTACGCTCGCAAGGTCTTTGCCTAACTTCTGATAATTCAAGCCGTAAGACGGGCTGTTACCTCTGGTGTTGGAGGTGTTGTAGGTGTCGATAGTTTCTTTTCCCAATGCCTGATTCAGTTCTTTGAGCGTGGTTGGCTCAGAACCACCCAGGAAAATTCGGGAATCCATGTTGCCGATGATGGTATCGGCATTGTCTTTATAAATGGCTTTCAGCTGTGATTGTGCCTGGAGAACAAGGCAAGCCGATATTTCACGGCTTCGGATTGTCGCTACCAGTTTTTCCAGATTGGGAATCTGACCGATGTTTGCCATCTCATCAATCAAGCAGCGCACATGAACCGGCAGTCTGCCGCCGTACACATCATCTGCTTTCTCGCACAACAAGTTGAACAGCTGTGTGTAAATCATGGAGATCAAAAAATTAAACGTCGCATCCGTATCTGACATAATCAGAAAGAGCGCCGTTTTCTTATCTCCGAGAGTATCCAACTGCAACTCGTCATAGGCAGTCACATCTCTGACCTCCTGAATATCAAAAGGAGCCAGACGAGCGCCGCAGGAAATCAAAATCGACTTAGCGGTCTTGCCGGCAGCCAGCTTGTATTTTTTATACTGACGGACTGCAAAGTGATTCGGCTTTTTCTTTTCCAGGGCTTCAAACATCAGATCCACCGGGTTCTGGAACTCCTCATCATCTTCCCGCACCTCCATTGCGTTCAGGAACTCAATCAGGGTGGAGAAATTCTGTTCCTCAACCGGAGCTTCATAGTGGATATATCCGATCAAGGCACAGTAGAGCAGCGTTTCCGCCTTCGTCCAGAACTCATCACCGGCTTTTCCATCACCCTTTGTGTTGGCAATCAGCGTTGTCACCAGTTTCAGAATGTCTTTTTCTGAATGGATATAGGCAAATGATAGTGATAGGTAACCCTTTGAAATTATCTCCGGGTTTTCCCCCACTTCACACCGGACATGCGACTTTCACCGCATCCGGCGTTCCATCAAGCATAGTTTCAGCAGTGATACACAATCACTCTTTCACATTGGCTAAGTTTGCTACTTTGCCGCCAGTAGCGGCAGTCCTGCGGTAGCACGCAGTTTGTTCACTTTGGTAATAACTTTGGCATTCAGAGAGTATTCCTTCACCAACGCCGCTACAGACATCATGTCTTCCGAGCTGACTATTGCCAATCCCTGCAAAGAAAGAAGCAACAGGTTCTGGTAGCTGTCATTGCCCTTCTTACAATTGTTTGTTTTCCTGTAACAGATACAGGTTTGAACATCCAGTTTCTTCCCGGTGATTGCACATTTACCGTCTTGCCCTGCATAGAGGGAGACCCGGTTGTCGTTGTATCTCACTGATTCGGTCGGTATCGGATGCCTCATCAGCCAGAGCATTGAATTTACGTCAATCCTGAGATTATCGTGTATCTCTGCTCTACCTTCGGGCGTATACGGATTGATTTTTCGGCTTTTCCGCATTGGAATCTTGAATTGCACGTAAGCTAATGGAACCAGTGGCGTTTCTCCAATCCATCGCATTTGCTTCGATTTTCCGTATCGTTTCCTCAGATATCTGTTTTTGATCTCGCCCTGCTTCTTGATTCCGTCAATACGATGAAGAAGCTGTCCATTGATTGGACGGGCGATATCGCTGAAATTCAAGTTGACCCTTGTCGCAATGCAGTAATAGTCCTGCACTCCGATAACCTTGGCATTATAGTCCCCCACATTCAGGCTTATTTCTTCAGCCGTCTTACTGCTTTGTATTGCCTTGACACTGTCAGCCATTTCCTTGCCGATTCTGTGTATGGCTTTATCGCAGACATTTGAAGTTATCACCCATGAGTTACTTTTGCGCCGCAGTTTTATGCGAAAACCCAGAAACTCACTGTCACGTTTCCTGAGATTAGTCACTTTTGACTTTTCATCAGACACTTCCAGTTTTAGCCGTTTCCATAGCCAGTCTTTGACTGCATAATAGGTTTTCTCTGCATCCTCTTTGGTTCTGCAAAATATCTTGAAATCATCCGCATAACGGACAATCCGCATCTCCTTGAGGTTGCTTTTCTTCAAGGCTGTATAGCTGTTGCACTTTTTCTCTGCGCCGTTGGGATAGTAGGTCACTTTACATGGATGTTTCATGTGCCTCACCATTTCATCCCACTGAGAGGCAATCCACCAGTCCAGTTCATTGAGGACAATGTTTGCCAGCAATGGTGAAAGGATACCACCTTGCGGCGTTCCCTTGGATGGGAGGACGGTTTCCCCATCAGGCATTTCGATTGGCGCTTTCAGCATGGCCTTGATGATCTGAATCAACTTGGTGTCCCGTATACCTAAAGTCCAGATCTGTTTCAGCAGCTTTCTGTGGTCGACGTTATCGAAGAATCCTTTAACATCCACATCGACTACATAGTGAAGCTTGTTCCTTTGGGCGAGTCCATACGCATAGGAAATCGCATTTTCTGCGCTCCGACACGGTCTGAACCCATAAGAGTGCTCATAGAACTTTGCTTCACAGATTGGCTCCATGACCTGCAAAATACATTGCTGTACTATTCGGTCAATAATACACGGTATTCCCAGAGGCCTCATCTTTCCGTTTGGCTTTGGTATATCTACTCTTTTTACTGCTTTTGGTTCATACCTCCTGAACTGTTTCTGGATGAGCTTTACAAACTTATCCTCTGACATGACTGCCAATGATTCTATTGTCCGCCCATCCGTGCCTGCGGTATGACTGCCATCATTGCCTTTGATATTTCTAAATGCCAGCTTGATGTTGTTGGGGGCGCTGATGATATCCATCAGATGCCCAAAGACTTCACCGCTTTTGCTGTCTGCATACAGACTGTCAAAGGTTTTCTGCATGTCATAGTATTCCGCATGGCGTAGCTTGCTTTTCTTCTTAGCTTTTTGTGCCATGTACATCACCCCATTTCTATGAAACCGAGCGACAATTTCTTTTTCTTACTCGACTGCATGAATAGTGGTTGTGTACTGCTGACGTTTTGCCTGACTTGTGGCCATTCCTAACCGTCCTCTTTTTCGCAGACGATATCATCGGTTCGACCACTGCTTTTCAGCAGGAATTCATCCGCTTATTATCCTTCGCCGGATTATCCAGTAGACTTCCTGCCTTTCCTTGTTCCGATAATCCTATCTGTACATACATACCTTTAGGCGTTCCCTCTGGGCCTGACAGCTTGGACACGCCTGTAACGTGCCACGGCGTTTCGTAACAACCATTTCTACTAAACCGTACTGCCTGGGCTTTAACCCACACGCCCATTTCTGAGCGTGGCACTTTTAGACCTTTACATTCGGGAGTTTCGTCAGACATCTCTGTCATTCTCACCATGGGTATCTTATAGACCCCCGGCATATAGGATGCACCGTCCACCTCTGGACAGCTTTCGTCAGCTTAACCTGTTACGGCATCTCTCTGCCGGCTTTACCGGGCTTCACACAGAGTTTGGCCTCTGCATGCCGGAGTATCAGGGGAGGCGTTTCAGGGCGTTACTCCTTCATTCCACCTCTCGAATTATCAGTTCACAGAACTGATTGAAACAGCGCTGTGCGCCACCTTTTCAGCGGCGAACAAGTCGCACGGTTATAGTGCATCGACTTCTGAAAGTTGATGGTGTTGAAAATCTTGATGGTGTAGCCATGCTTCAAAAGGGCGTTGCCGCACTCAATCACGATGCTGCCTTTCGGGTCAGTGACCACATAGGAACTGTGCATCTGGAGAAGGTTTGGCTTCAACCAAAAGCGAGTTTTACCGGAACCCGAACCGCCGATAATCAGAACATTCTTATTTCGGGCATTGGCAGGATTCTTCGGGCGATTGCTCATCATCAGCCGCTCCGTTTTCGTCAGGATCACATTGTCCTCGAACTTTGGTGCAATAAACGGCTCAATATCTTTTGCCGTTCCCCAACGAGCAGAACCGTACTCAACATTGTGTCGGTACTTCTTTGCGTTTTTGCCTTTTAGATAGACAGCCAGCCGAAGTCCTGCGCCGCAGAGAATACCAATCAGCAAATCCAACGGGTGAAAGCTGGGAAACGGATTGTTCAGGGCTATCGGAAGGGCATGAAAAAAGCTGAGGATTTTCGCAGATGAATCTGCCCCCTCAGCCAATCTCCATGCTTCTCCTAAATTCGTAGCGAACAACCCTACCAGAAAATACGGTAAATTCAGAATCAGGAGCTTTTTCATTTTTCTCTTATCCATCACAGATCACGCTCCTGTTTCTTCTCTCGAACCTTCTTCGGAATCGCTGCGACAATTTCCTTGAACTTCTTCAGCTGCGCCAGAACGCTCGGCTTTTCATTCTTGGTTAATGCCCTTGCCTGATGTTCCTTGCAGATTGCATCCAAAGCATCTGCATCTTTAGAACGGACAAAAACAAGAAACCGGGGAGGATCAACGGACTTATCTTTTCTTACGGCAAAGTCCACGCCATACTTCTTGGCGAGCTTTTCAAAATCACGGATACTCTCTTTGTCGATCTCAACATTCGTAGCACCCTGATTCTGTCCCAAAAGCTGTTTCACGGATTGCTTTCCATGAACGGCAGGGTCTCGTGCCTTTTTCATCTTCACTTTTTCCCGGTGCTGCAAATACTTGCGGATACCGGCAATGATAGTGCGCCCCGTCAGCTTGGTTGTGCTGATCGCCAGGTTTACTGTTCTGTTTTCAACTTCTTCCTGCATGATTCATCACCTCCTGCAAGCAGTAGAGTGAACAGATTATCGTGCCATATCTCTGTGGTCGTAATACAGATTGCCCTTGGCAACTGCGGCATGGCTGATAATCTTGATATTGCCAGCTTTCTGGTTATCCAGAGCCTTCTGATAACCCACATCGCTCAAATACAGGCGATTTCTTTCGCCTTTCCAACCGACAGGCGATTCATCGGTCAGCACATCGAAAATAATCATGTGCTTGGTGGCGTCATCAAATCGTGCCAAGTCCATATAGGTATGTCCCTGGTACTCCTTGGCACCATCCTGAATCCGCTTTCGCTCCATCAGCTCTCCAATCGTCGAATTTCTTTGCATAAGAACCTCCTTACAGAACATCTCGGTCAGGGTTACTTTTGTGGGGAACCGAATCAGCTTTGACAGGTGCATCTTCTTTCTTCACCATGTCATCCGGCAGGGGAAGCGCCATAATGCTGCGCCCCATGCGTACAAAAGTCTCAGGCTGATGAAAGTGTTCCTCAAACTGCTTCATCAGTTCCGGGGACAGAGAACAAAAATCATCCTCGCCCAATCCCACAACCAGAAAATCACCGGCGATAATGTCATAAATATCGCCGTCATCATCACGCAGCGCACGGTTCAGTTCTTTGCCTACGAGTTTACCTTCGTCGTGCATCACCAGTGCAACCGGCTCATTGAACGGATAAGTTGCCTCAATATCGCCACCTACGGCTTTCTGCAAATCCTCCAGCTCACAGCCGATCTGCACAGCCTGCGGATACATGAACGGCTTTACCAGCAACACATTCATGGTATCTGCCTGTTCTTTCTGAACCTCCCGTTCCTCGGTCGTGCCGAACGCAACACCGGTAAAGTTTTCGGAGTCCAGAATGTACTCCGAATTGTAATAAGCGGCTCTAACCTGTTCCTCTGCCGCATCGTGAGATTCTGCTTGCACCGTAACCGTTTTCTCCAAGGTTTCGGTGATCTTCACATCGTATTCTTTCAAGTTTCGATACCTCCGTTTCTTTGGAAATAAGAAAAGCGACCATCCATGAACCTGTTACAGTTCATAAATAGTCGCATCCACATCGGCTAAAAGCTCGAACAAGCAAATATCGTCCAGTTCGCAAATCAGGGAACCCATGTCGAAGAAAATATCGTCCTCGCATTCCACCGTAGTAACCACGCTGCGGTGTTCGTTAAGACAAATGGCTTCTTCCTTGTCCATCGTGATCGTAGACATACAGGACACCACATAGAATGTCATATCTTCTGCTAACCACAGCTCCTTGCTCTGAATCGTGCGAACTTTTTCATCGCCGCTCATATCTTCTACATAGGACAGAAGCCGCACGGCTCTGCTGTTCAGAAGTACCTTTCCCTGATAGTCGATACCCTCACCAGCAGAGGACAATACTCGATACTCGCTAATCATCTCGGCATTTTTCTGAAACGACTTTGCCAGAAGCGCAGGAGAAATATCATCGAACTCCTCACTGTAGTTTACGAGCATATCTACCATATAATCAGGATCGCAAAGGTCGTAGAGTTCTTCCAAAGCGCCCTGAATGTTTTTGGGTGTAAACATTTTTTACCTTACCTTTCCATTGATTTTTCTCTTTTTTTCTGCCATTGCTCCAAAAGCTGAATGATTTTATCCTCCATCTGCTTGTTGGTATAGGACTTCGGGAAGTATTTTCGCAACGAATCCGTTTTGAAGGTTACTCTGTCCAGCTCTCCCTTCTTGATTTCATTCATAATCTCGCACATCGCATCCAGCGTACACTCGCCCTCCTGTGCGAGCTTTTTAATTCGCTGTGCTTGCGAAAGGGAAGGAGCTGCTTGAGCATAATCCATTGCAGAAAGAAAATCCTTCTGTTCTTCACTTGCCAGATAGGAAAGCTCCACCGCAGGATTGAATTTGATCTGACCCGTATCTACCATATCCAGCAGTTCCGGAATCAGTTCGGTCAGACGGATATAACGGTGTACCTGATTTCTGCTTTCTCCTGCCTCCTGACCGACTATATCCATTGCCTGCAACTTCATCCCAACTTGGGATGAAGTTAAATCGGTGCGTTGACCTTGATGTTTAATCGCATCCAGCTTCATCTTATAAGCAAATGCTCTTTCACTCGGCAGGATACTCTCCCTCTGCAAATTCGCATCAACCATCAAAATAATGGCTGCATCATCGTCCAGGTCACGAACAATCGCAGGCATGGTTTCCTTACCCGCAAGCTCCGATGCCCGGTGCCGCCTGTGACCAGAAACGATTTCATAACCACCGTCGGGGTCAGGACGGACAATCGCAGGAGTGAGAACTCCGAAATCTCGGACGCTCTCTGCCGTTTTCATCATTTCTTCATCATCAACCACACGGAAGGGGTGTCCCTCAAAGGGGTGTAGCTCAGAAAGCGGAATTTCCTGCACACGCTCCTGCTGGGCTTCAGCTCTGGATTGATCGGTGGAGAAAATATCATCGTACCCCTTCAAGCTGATGTTTGCGCCTTTTTTCTGCATTGTTTAACACCTCCTTCGTCAGAATTTTATAGGCTTCGGCAACTTTGCCTTTGGGATCATGCTTGAAGATACTGGTTCCCTCTGCGCTGATTTCCTCTGCACGGACAGAGCGGGGAATGTCGGTCTTGTAAACCTTCAGCTTTCCGCCGTAGCTCTCCCGAATCAGATTGCTGATGTCTTTGGAGTAGTTGGTGCGGCTGTCCACCATCGTCAGAAGAATCCCTTCAATCCTCAGTTTCGGGTTGATTTGCCTCTTGACCTTGTTGATGGTTCCAAGCAGCTGTTCCAGACCCTTTGCAGGAAGGTATGCTGCCTGAACCGGTATCAGCACATTGTCGGCAGCTGCCAACGCATTGACGGTCAGCATACCCAAAGACGGCATACAGTCAAGAAGAATGTAATCATAATTCTGTTTGACTGTATCCAGGTATTGCCGGAGAATGGTTTCCCGGCTCATGGCATTGACCAGTGCTACCTCCATACCTGAGAGTTCGATGTTGGACGGCACCAAATCAACGCCCTCCGGATGATGAAGAATCCCTTCATCGGGAGTAATAGGGTTTTCCATCATAATCTTTCCCATCAGATCGGAAAGTGTCGGAGACAGATCATCCGGGCAGGGATTGCCCAAACTGACCGTCAGGGAAGCCTGGGGATCGGTGTCTACCAGAAGCACCTTTTTTCCTTCAAGAGCCAAGCCAACGCCCAGATTCTCGGTGGTGGTGGTCTTTCCAGTGCCTCCTTTCTGATTGACCACCGCAATGATGGTTGCTTTTTTCGACATTTATCGTCACTCTCCTTCCTCTCGCTTCATTTTCAATTTCTTAAATCCTCCTTCCAAATATCCGTGTGACATATCGTGCCGAACAAGAGCATCGTAGTAGGTGTCTATTGTCGTCGGCGCATTGTATATCGTAGTCAGCATATACTGACGGATATTTCTAATCTTTGTGGTGTTCTCCTTGAAGCAGTCCATAACATATCGAATGTGTTCGGCATTCAGTTTCATAAACCGACTGCGGACAATTTCTGCCGGACGCTCCTCTGCACCAATGCGAATCAACGGTCGCTTCGTGCAAACTGTTTCAACGATCAACTCCAGAATGTTATCCAGCATTTCGGAATCGTAAGGGTAATCCTTCTTCAACAAATCCATACTAAGCTGATCCGAGAAATAATCAAAGTATTCTTGATACCGGTCATTCTCGTCCATCATTCCACCATTTCCGGAAGGAAAGATAGAATCAGTATCACTAAATTCAGTATTTTTAATATCAGTATTATTACATTGTGATTTCGGAAGTTCTTGAGTTGTGATTTCCATTGTTCCAGAATTGTGATTTTCACAATTCAAGAGTTGTGAATCCACAGCAGAGATAAAGTTCTTCACATAGATCAGGTTGGGCTTTCCCAAACCCTGGCGCTTACGTTCAATCAATCCTGCTTTCTTCTCAAGTTCACTGAGCAGCTTGATAGCCTTTTGTTCAGCACAGTTCAGAGCCATCTTCGCTTCGTCGATTGTAAAAATGATATACACTCTACCGTTTTTATCTATCCAACCATTCTTGGCAGACAGGCTCATGCGGTCAAGCAAAATGCCATACAGCATCTTGGCATCGGCAGAAATATTCCAGAACCTCTCGTTCGTGAACAACACCTTCGGAACTCGATAGAATGTGAATAGATCGGATTGCTGACCGTAAAAATAATCAAAACTCACACGGCTTCACCACCTTCTTTCTGCGGAAAACTTTCTGTTGTCAGCGGAATGCTGCGGAAAGTCGTATCCGTCTTTTCGTAAGGACATCGGGCAAAATAGTAGAAGCGGTATTCCTGTTCATACACATCCATATCAACGAAGCCCCACTTCACGCATAACCTTCTTCGTACACCAACCAATGCACGGGTGATCTCGCCCATAGGGACAGCCATCACATTCCGACTTGGGTTTCGGCGGCAAAGAGATTAAGTAGTAGCAATTATTTCTACCCAGACGGCAGCCCTTTCTGCCATTCGTCCAGAAGTAGCAGTAATGACAGTCGCTCGGCTTGTCTGCGGTATAAACAGGCTTGCTCAAATAAAACACCTCCAATCTCTTGTATTTGCCCATGGGTTTGGGCATAAAAAAAGAGCGCCTATCCATCCCCAATGCGGGGCAAATAGACGCTCTATGTACATAACGATATTTAATTTTATCTGCTATAACTGCATGGTATTCAAAACATCCGCCTTTTTTGATTAGCTGGATTTTTGGCACGATTTTGGGGCTGATTAGCAGGAAGGGCATTTTCATTAGCAAGAACAGCCCGTTTTCTGCTAAAAATTAGCTGGCGATTTTGTCTTATAACAACCGTTCGATTCTGGAGGGGTTGTCAAAAATCAAATTTTGGAGTAGAATTTTATCTCATACAGTGAAAGAGCTTTTTCGTAGCTTTTTATATAAGAAAAGCCGAAAACCCTTGAAAACAAAGGCTTTCGGCGTTGTTCACTGGCGTCCATAAGAGGATTTGAACCTCCGACCCCACGCTTAGGAGGCGTGTGCTCTATCCAGCTGAGCTATATGGACGTGTCTGATATATGATTATAGCCCGATCAAAGTCGAACTGCAATCCCTTATTTAGTTTTTTTTGAGGTGGCCGTTGTAACGCAACCTTAGGAGGCGATTGCATTATCCAGCTATGCTACGAGGACAAAGCCTCTATTATCCTAACAAATATTTATTTAAAATACAATCTATGTATCTAATTCTTTCATTTTATTACGAAAGTCAATGATATCATTAAAAAGCATACGAATGACACAAATCATTGGTACTCCTAGGAACATTCCAATAAAGCCAAAGAAATGTCCAAAGACGGTAATAGAAAGTAAAACCCAAAATGGTGAAATACCAACAACATCTCCTAAAATCTTTGGTCCTAAGAATAAACCATCAAATTGTTGTAAAGCAAAGACAAAAACTAAGACTGCTAAAGCATGGAATAAATCTCCTGTCATCAAGGCTACAAGAACAGCAGGAAACCCACCGATAAATGGTCCAAAATAAGGAATCATATTCGTAATCAAAATAAAGACAGCAAGAATTGGGAAGAATTTTACTTTTAAAATAGCGAGTCCAATAAATGCGATAATTCCTATAATTAACGAATCTAAGAATTTACCATAAATAAATTGTCCAAAGATTTGATGTGATCTAACTGCATAATCATGAATAAGTTCTATTTTTTCTTTTGACATAAAAAGTGAACATAAACGATCAAAGATACTTACAAGCCTTTTTGCTTCAATTAAAACATAAGGTGTAAATATTAAACCTAAAACAGCAGTAATAATCGTACTACCTGCTTTAAAGATTGTTCCAAGTGTTGCAATAGGATCTATAGCTTCAATTGAATTAACATATTTAACAACCATTTCATCTATTTTAATAATAACTTCACTTGCAAGATTGCTTCCTAAATAAGTTTCCAATGTTTTTTCAAAGTTTTTAATATACAAGGTTAAATTATCCGCAATATTGACAACATAATTGACAAGTGCTGGAATAATAGCAATCATTAAAACAACAATAATTAAAACAAAGACAACAAAAACAAAAATAGAAGAAATTGTATGACTATATTTAATAAGCTTTTTATTTTGAAAAGAGTCTAAAAACATTTCAAATTTATAAACCAATGGTTGTAAAAAATAAGCAAGTATTGCTCCTACAATCAAAGGAATAAAAGCTGATAAAATATTGGAAAATAATGAAATATCAAATGTTTTATAAATAAAAATAATAACACACGCACACAAAATAATTCCTACATAATTCTTTACTGTCCTCATTTTAAACCACCTCAAACTTTTTTCCATTATATCACACTCTCTATATTTTTACGATGCTTATTCCAACTTCTTAATAATCTTCTTATATAATAAATACTCATTTTTTCATAAACTTCTTGAGTCTTTAAATCTACTAAACAATAATCTTGTTCATATTTTATAATGGTCAAACCATAATGATATAAACCACTAATGATATCAATATCCAATAAAAAACCTCCTTTACACATTCTATGTATAAAGTGAGGTATTATAATAAATAAATAATAAATAGCTTAAAGACAACAAAAAGCCACCTATAACATCAGAAAAATAATGTACACCTAAATAGATACGACTTAATCCTATTAAAAAAATCATCATCATTAAAAATATTTCTATTACTTTTTTATATTTTAGAGAGCTTTTTTGAACTTCAAGAACTAATAATCCATAACCAATCATTGCTGACATACTATGACCACTTGGGAAACTATAGTTTGTTTCTTTAACTAAATGATATATTTGAGGTGGTCTTGGTCTTTTAACCAAAGCTTTAATTATACGATTCATTCCTTGAATAATTAACAAGTGAATTCCTACCCAAATATCTTTTTTATTTTTTAGAATCACTAAAGTTAAAACAAGAATTACATAAAACCAAGTACTTCCAAGGGTTGAACAAAGTTTAAAAAAGGATGTCATAAAATCACATTTTAAATTTTGAACCAAATGATAAATGAACCAATCTATTGATTGAATGACTTGATATTTAATCAAAAAGTAATCAATGATAAATAAACAAAGAGGAATCATAAATAAAAATTTCTTTTTCATCTTATTCTTCTATTTCTAATTGATAAACTTTTTCAAAGACTTTAATAAGCATACCATAAAGCTTTTCATTACTACTACTAATTAAAAAACCATAAACACGCTTTGTGAGTGCTTTATATAATTTAGGATCATTAAATCCTAAATGTACATTTAAAAGTTCAATTTGTTCCTTTTGATTTGATTTTAATAACAAATAAACAGTAATAACATATACCTTAGATAAATATTCAATAACATAACTTCTTTGTCTTCGGCTCTTTAAAGAATAAACATCATATAAATCCCATAAGCTTTTCATTAAATCAACATAACTATTTGATTTAGAAATATGAATTTTTCGACGTGTTCCATAACAATGGAAAGGAACATTTAAATAATACATTGATTTAATATAAGGAATTGTTCCATAAACTGTTAATTCATTATAAAAAATATTTTCTTCATCTGTATTTATCTTTTTTAAAGTACTTGTTTTAATAATGACTGAACCTAAATCAATTTGAAAATGTTTATGAAACGCTTTAATATTATGCCATTCAAAAATTGTTTCCATTGGAAAAACATTTTTATAAGAGACACGTTTTTCTTTTTCTTGGGGAATAACATATTTATAATCAGTAACAAGCAAATCTAAATTAGCTTGAATTCGAATAAAGTCACGAATCGTTTCAATAACACTTACGAGTGAAGGTTGATCTAAATAATCAAAGCATTGAAGTATTTTGAAATAAAGGCCCTCACTATGTTCTAGAGCTATTTTTAAAAAAGGAACATCTTCCCTTGTTGTAATAACTTTTACAGTTTCGGGATAAGCTTCTTCATATTCTTTAGCTACTTGTAATGTTTCATCATGTGAATGACGATCGACAATTAATACTTCTACTTCATCTTTCATTAAAAGACATGAATTAATGGCTTTATGCATTTCCATGATTGAGTTATAACAAGGTATACATACTGTTAATAATTTCATAATTTAATCCTCCAAAAATATTTTATCATAATTCATCTATTAGTACACGTATTATTGCATTTACCTTGATTTTATGCTATTTTATTAAGGTATCTAAAGGAGGAAATTATATGCATTTTGTTATTAATGTATTTGTTACAGCTGTATGTTTTATCTCTATTATTTTATTTAAAGAGATTCTTAATAAAATTGTGAAAGTCTTATTAAGTGTTATTGGATGTGGTACATTATCTTATGCACTTGCTATTCTTGTTAAAAAATGTGGAGAATGGTTTGGATGTTGGTCTGGTGATGCTCAATATATCAAAAGCGATTTCTTATGGATTTTTGCTATTGTTCTAGTTGTTTATATTATTATTAATATTATTGCTAAAAAAAATAAAGCTTAATTTTCAAGCTTTATTTTTTTATACCCACTGCTTTTTTAGCCAACCCATCAGCAACTTCGTTATAATAATCCCCACTGTGTGCTAAAACCTTTTGAAAATAAATATCTATCTTCTTTTTCATATCATTGATTGTTTTAACATAATTTTGAGTTTGTTCCTTATTTGCTTTCCATAAACCTGTCGCCCATTTTTCAATACCTTCGTAATCATAATAAATGCAAATAGACTCATAATGATGATCAATTGCATAAGCAATAGCATTCATACACCCAAGAATTTCTCCTGAAACATTACGCATTGAAGAATACTCAGGAATATTCCCTTTACCTAATAATTGTTGAATAACTTGTTGCCCTTCAATTAAAACACAACCATAACCATATTCTTTGGTTTTAATATTATAGCTACCATCAACATAAGCAAGTAATCCTAAATCATCACTCACTTTTCTTTCTTCTTTTTTTATAAATGCTTTTGCCTCTTCTTCATTTGTAAAAGATTTATAAACTGCTCCTGAATAACCATTAACTTGTTCTTTACATTCATCCCAAGTATGATAAATTCCTGGCTTTTTTCCTTCTTTTACTGCATAAAATTTTGCCATAATAAACTCCTTTGCTTATTCTATTTTATTATAATCATTGAAACAATGATTGTATATCTTTTTTAATTGTTTTAAAATGTATATAGGATATTTAAGTGAGGTAGTAACATGAAACGTTGTCTTATTATTATTAATCCATCATCTGGAAAACATATTATTCAAAATAAACTAGATCGTATTATTGGTCAATTAACATTACAAAACATTGTAGAACATTTTGAAATATTTTATACAGAAAAAAAAGATGATGCCTATTATAAAACAAGAGATTGTGATGAGAATCAATATGATTTTATCATGTCTGTTGGTGGTGATGGTACTTTAAATGAGGTTATTTCAGGAATGGTAGATAGTCATAAAAAAATACCATTATGCATATTAGCGGCAGGAACCGTTAATGATTTTGCTAATTATTTAAATATTCCAAATTCAGTAAATGGTATTGTAGAAATGATTAAAAACTTTAATGTTATTTCGAGTGATGTAGGAAAAATTAATAATCAATATTTCATTAATGTTGCTGCTGCAGGAATGTTTTCAGATATTTCTTTTGTGGTATCAAAAGAAGAAAAGAAAAAGTTTGGTCCATTAGCTTATTATTTTAAAGGCATGACCCAACTTCCTCAACAGTTATCTACAAATCTACATCTTAATGTAACGGTTGATGATGAAAGTTTTGAAGAAGATGCTTACATATTTGCCATCACAAATACCAATCGTGTCGGTGGCTTTGATGGTATCATTCCTTTTGCGGATATTAATGATGGAAAACTCGATCTTGTTATTGTAAAAAGATGTTCTGTTACGGATTTAATTGCTTTGATTAAAGATTATCGTTTTGGTAAACATGATAAAAGTCCTTTTATTCACTATGTTCAAGGACAACATATTCACATTACTTGTGATCAAGATCTTACAATGGATATAGATGGTGAAGAAGGCACACATCTTCCAATTGACATACATACTTTACAAAAATCAATTCAATTATTAGTTCCTTTAAAATAATTAATTATATAAAAAAGGTTTCACTATTATATTTGATAACAGTTGAAATCTTTTTTAGTTCTAGTTAATAATTCTTAAAACGTCTTCTTCACTATTGATGTTAAAGATATTTAATGTAAGAACATTTAATTTTTCTAACGATGTATTTGTAAGTTGTTTTTCTAAAAAAATTGATAAAGTTCCTAATTTTACTTTAAGCAG